>DAHVSI010000227.1 GCA_027324645.1 Castellaniella sp.
CAAGTGCTGCATCTCGGCCAGCAGATAGCCCAGGGCCTCGGTGTGCCTGCCGTGAATACCTCCTGCATGAGCAGGATGGCAGGCTTCGCTGAAATCGGGCATGGTCAGAGTGGCTTCTTCAAGAACCGCACTGACATGCGCCTGCCAGTCGTCCAGCAGACTGCCGTGTTCAGGGGCAATGCCCTGGGCCGCCAGTGTGCGCGTTACGTCGTCGTCAGCAAACAGCTCGCCAACATGTCGCCACACGTCGTCAAGCGCTGCCTGCATCTTGTCATGGCTTTCGGTCGTGCCGTCGCCCAGCCGAATGATGATGTCAGTGGACCGTCGGGCGTGGTAGGCAACTTCTTTGAGCGACTTGGCAGCGATGTCCGCCACGCGCTCGTCCGTGGATTGCTCGAGGCGCTGCAGCAAAAAATAATGCCACACATCAAAAAGAAACTGGCGCGCTATCGTATCGCCATAATGGCCGTTGGGCCGCTCTGCCACCAGATAATTGCGAAACTCGTGGGCATCGCGCAAGTAAGCCAGCTGGTCTTCATCGCGCGACTGCCCTTCCAGTTCGCCGGCCAGCGTCAGCCACATACGGGCTTGCCCCAGCAAGTCCAGGGCCACGTTTGTCAGCGCCAGATCTTCTTCCAGCGCCGGGCCGTGCCCAGTCCATTCGGACAGCCGCTGTGAAAGCACCAGGGTTGTATCCCCCAGGCGCAATAAGTATTCAGTCAGTGTTTTATCCATAATGCGCCTGATTACATGTGTTTGATTTCGTCGGGCATGGGGAAAAACGTTGGGTGCCTGTACACCTTGCTGTTGGCTGGCTCAAACAGTGGGTCCTTATCGCCCGGGCTGCTGGCTACGATGTCCTGCGCCCTGACTACCCAGATACTGAGCCCTTCGTTGCGCCGCGTATAGACATCGCGCGCGTTATTGATGGCCATTTCGGCATCGGGCGCATGCAAGCTGCCAACATGCTTGTGGGCCAGGCCGTGCTGGCTGCGAATAAACACTTCCCAAAGGGGCGATGCAGAGTGAGTCATGGAATCATTGTCCTGAATAAAAACCAGTAGGCGGGCCGATCAGGCCACCTGCTTACTGGCCTGTTGTTTGGCGGCATGCGCTGCAAAGGCTTCGCGCACCCAGTTGCCGTTTTCATGTGCATCAACGCGCGCCTGCAGGCGTTCGCGGTTGCAGGGGCCGTTGCCCTTGATCACAGCCCAGAATTCGGACCAGTCAATGTCACCGAAATCGTAGTGTCCGCGTTTGGCATTCCACTTCAGATCAGGGTCGGGGATAGTCAGCCCAAGATAATCGGCCTGGGGAACCGTCTGATCGACCATTTTCTGGCGCAGCTCGTCGTTGGAAAACAGCTTGATGCGCCATTTCATGGACTGCTCGCTATTGGTGGAGTCAGAGTCGGAGGGGCCGAACATCATCAATGCCGGCCACCACCAGCGATTGAGAGCATCCTGTGCCATGTCTTTCTGTTCCTGGGTGCCGTGACGGCACATTTGGATCAGCAGGTCGTATCCCTGACGCTGGTGGAATGACTCTTCCTTGCAGACGCGCACCATGGCGCGGGCGTATGGCCCATAAGAACAGCGGCACAGGGGGATCTGGTTGATAATGGCGGCGCCATCGACCAGCCAGCCGATCATGCCGATATCGGCCCAGCTAAGGGTGGGGTAATTGAATATGCTGGAGTACTTGGCCTTGCCCGAGTGCAAATCGGCAACCATATCGTCACGCGATACCCCTAGGGTTTCAGCCGCGCTGTACAAATACAGCCCATGTCCGGCCTCGTCCTGGACCTTGGCCATCAGGATGGCCTTGCGCTTGAGCGTCGGTGCTCGCGTGATCCAGTTGCCTTCGGGCAGCATGCCCACCACTTCCGAGTGGGCGTGCTGGGACATCTGGCGAACCAATGTACGCCGATAGGCGTCGGGCATCCAGTCCTTGGGCTCGACGCGTACACCGTCATCAATGCGTTTTTGAAACTGTTGCTCCAGCCCCTGCAGCTCGCTGGCGTCGCGAACTTTGTCAACGCCCGTATCAACAAGTTGAGCGTACATGATGATCTCCTGATCAATGAATGCTTGATGTCTTCATTATTTAATACAAAAAAACGACCGTCAAGCCCAAAACAGTATCATATTGGGGTATTCCCCTATCATGCACGGCGCTCTGAAAAGCGACAATTACAGACGAATGAAGTGTTCGCGGTAGTGCTTCAGTTCTTCGATTGACTCATGAATATCGGCTAGCGCTTCGTGGCGGCTGTGCTTCACAAAACTGCGTGCCACTTCGGGCTTCCAGCGCAAAGACAGCTCTTTAAGCGTGCTGACATCAAGGTTACGATAATGAAAGTAGGCTTCGAGCCGGGGCATGTAACGCACCATGAAGCGTCTGTCCTGGCCGATTGTGTTGCCACACATGGGCGATTTGCCGCGGGGTACATGCTGGCTCAAAAAATCCAGCAAAATGTCTTCGGCCTGGGATTCGGTCAGGGTGGATGCCTTGACCTTGTCAATCAGGCCGCTTTTGGAGTGGGTGGACTGGTTCCAGTTGTCCATAGCGTCCAGCAGCTCGTCACTTTGGTGTATAACCAGCACAGGCGCCTCGGCAATAATCGTCAGGTCAGCTTCCGTGATGACCACTGCAATTTCTATGATGCGTTCCTTGGCCGGATCCAGTCCGGTCATTTCCATATCCAGCCAAATCAAACGCTGATCTTTCACTACCATTATGCTTTCCTTTAAAACCTTGATTCTCTCATACCGTCTGCACTGATGTTCACGCTGCTATTCATTATTTTTCTGCTGGCAGACACCAGCTTGCGCCTGTGGCTGGCGGTGCGCCAGCTGCGCCATGTTCGTCAGCATCGCAACCATGTACCCAGCCCGTTCGATGACCGCATCAGTTTGCGCAGCCATCAGCGTGCTGCTGACTATACCGCAGGTGGCACCCGCATCACGATTGTCGAGCGCGTGACCGAGGCGGCACTGCTTATTGGCTTTACCCTGCTTGGAGGCCTGCAGTTTCTTGATGTGCAGTTGGGCCGGCTTATTGACGGCGAAATGCTGCGCCAGCTGGCCCTGATTGGCAGCGTGCTGGCCATCATGGGCGTTGTGGGCATCCCATTCACAATTTGGCGCAAGTTTGTCCTGGACGAACGCTTTGGATTCAATCGCCTCACTCCCGGCCTGTTTATGAGTGACCTGGTCAAAACACTTATTGTTGTGCTGTTACTGGGCGCGCCATTGGCAGCAGCCGTGCTGTGGCTCATGGGCAATACCGGCCACCACTGGGTATGGCTGGCCTGGCTGACCTGGATTGGCTTCAAGTTCCTGGTGATCTGGCTGTTTCCCACCTTTATTGCCCCTCTGTTCAACCGTTTTACCCCCCTTGACCAGCCCGAACTGCAGGAACGCATCCAGGCACTGGCCCAACGCTGCGGCTTCCCGCTTAAAGGGCTGTTTGTCATGGATGGCTCGCGCCGCTCCGCGCATGGCAACGCCTATTTCACGGGTTTTGGACGCAACCGTCGCATTGTGTTTTTCGACACGCTGTTGTCGCGACTGAATGTGGACGAGGTCGAAGCCGTCCTGGCACACGAACTGGGCCATTTCAAGCACAAACACATCCTGCGGCGCACCATAGTGGGCACATTCATGGCGCTTGCCTTCCTGTTATTGCTGCAGGTGCTGTCCACGCAAGTGTGGTTCTACACCGGCCTGGGTGTCATTCCACAGCTGGGGCGCCCCAACGATGCCCTGGCACTTATCCTGTTTTTCATGGTGATGCCGGTATTCACGTTCTGGCTGGCGCCCCTATTGGCCCGCGCTTCGCGACGTGATGAGTTTCAGGCCGATGCCTTTGCCACACAGCAAAGCTCAGGGTCTGCCCTGCAGTCGGCGCTTGTCAAACTGTATAAGGACAACGCGGCTACCCTGACGCCCGACCCGCTGCATTCGGCCTTTTACGATAGCCACCCCCCTGCCATGGCACGCATACAGGCGTTGGCCCATGGCAGCTGACCCCTTGCACCACGGCCTGGTTGTGGCGGCTCATGGCCGCCACTATGTGGTTGAACTTGAAGACGGCAGTCAGCGGCATTGCTTTCCACGCGGCAAGCGCTCCGACGTAACCGTCGGCGATCGTGTCGACGTGCAGCTGTCAGGCGAAAACGAAGGCATTATCCAGCGCACTCAGCCACGTCGCAATCTGTTATTTCGCTCGGACGACGCCCGTACCAAACAGTTTGCTGCCAACGTTGACCAGCTGTTTATTGTGGTGGCAGTCACACCAGCATTTTCAGATGACCTGATCAGCCGCGCGCTGGTTGCAGCATGGAGCAGCCAGATCAAGCCTGTTGTCGTACTGAATAAAACTGACCTGCACACACACTTGGATCACGCACGTACACAGCTTGCCTGGTTACAGCCATTAAGCGTGCCAGTTATAGAAGTGAGTGCCCTGGATGCGGCGACGTGTCGTGATGCCCTGGCGCCATGGCTTGGCAACCGCACCACGTTGCTGCTGGGCCAAAGTGCCATGGGCAAATCATCCATACTCAACGCCCTGGTTCCCGATGCCAATGCCGTTACCCGCGAACACTCCCAGGCGCTGGGGTCAGGACGCCATACCACCACGTCAAGCAGGCTGTACCACTTGCCAGACCTTCAGGCCAGCCTGATTGACTCCCCCGGCTTCCAATCGTTTGGGTTGCTGCACTTAAGCGCCGGCGAAATCGAACACGGGTTTCCGGAGTTTGAATCCGCCAATGTACAGTGCCGTTTTTATAACTGCACGCATAGGCACGAGCCGGGCTGTGGCGTACTGCAACGCCTGGAACAGGGCCTGATTACGCCCCAGCGCCATGCTCTGTACAAGCGTCTGCTGGCCGAGCTGGAAGCACGACCCCGCTACTAAGGCCAAGGCGGGCTGCAACAGTCCTGATGTTGATTACTGTTGGGTGGGAATGCAGGAGTGGCGTCACTGGCACGCCAAGGCTTAACGCTGG
>DAHVSI010000240.1 GCA_027324645.1 Castellaniella sp.
GCTTGAATCCTTCAAGCTCCTGAGCTTCAAAACGCTCCTTTTGCACCCGTGTCGCATAAATCACGTCCGCACCGGGCAAGCCTTCCTGCAACGAATGTGTTTGCGTAATCACATGCCCGTGCGCACCGGTCTGTTCCAGCACATGCTCGGGCATCTCCAACCCTGGTGGCGATACCAACGTAAACTTCAGTCCACGATACAGCGCAAGAAGCTTGATCAGTGAATGGACCGTACGCCCGTACTTCAGATCACCAACCAGGACAATGTGCGAGCCATCAAGCAACTTTCCCAACCGGGAAAACTCGGTCAGTATCGTGTACAAATCCAGCAGGGCCTGGCTAGGGTGCTCGCCCGGGCCATCGCCCCCATTGACCACAGGAATATTCGTTGCACGTGCAAATTCTGCCACTGAACCTTCATCAGGATGCCGAACCACCATGGCATCGACATAACCACTCATGACACGGCTGGTGTCATAAATGGATTCCCCCTTGGCCATAGACGAAAATGTAAAGCCTGTGGTGTCACAGACCGCACCACCCAACCGGCAGAATGCAGCACCAAAACTCACTCGAGTACGCGTACTGGCCTCGAAAAACAGATTGCCCAACACAGCCCCTTCCAGCACACGCGACACTTTCTGTCTGCGTGCAATAGGCTGCATCAGGTCTGCGATTCTAAAGAGTTCTTCGACAGATTCACGCGAAAACTGGTCGACAGATAACAGCTGATGCTTGCCGTGGATGGCAATGCGGTCACGCAACGGTCCCGCTTGTATGCTGTCGGAGTATTTGGCCAGCAACGCTTCGTTTTCCACAATTTCAGTGACGAAACGGTTAACAACGTCTGGCATCGGCCTATGTTGCTGCGATGTTTCCGGCAGCAACCAAGCATCCAGCGCGCGGCGCTTCACCCCGATACGGGAAGCAAAGACATCGCGCGTCAAATTAAGGCGACGCATGGCATCGCGCAAAAAAACCTGCTGTGACACGGACATATTGGAACGTTAGTCGACAGTAACAGGCTGTTCTGCAGAATCATCGTCAGAAACGCCCGCAATAGCCCGCGCGACCGCGACGGCGTTATCTTCCGTACCTACAGCGAAAATAAGATGCTCATCATCGACAGGAGTGGAATACCCCGGCGCCGCCAATAAGGTATGGCCGACAATAAGTGCTAAACGCTTGTTGGGATGCTCAGTTGTTGCCTGAGCCACACGCTGCTGTCCCTCGGTATTAAGCGACAGGGCAAGCAGCCCCTCCCCTTCTTCGCTTTTACCTGCCTGTACACCAGTCAGGTCTTCTCGCACAACGATGGGCTCTGGATTGATATACAGATGACCACTTTCCAGCTCAATGGGATGCCAGTCGTCCTGCTCAGAAGTATCAGCAACAAAGACGGCCACTGATTCACCTTCGAGGGCGCCTTCTTGCTGTACTGGCTCCTGATCCATATCGCCGGGCTCATCGGCCTGGTCCTCGCCCTCTTCAAACGCCGAGGTCTGGGTCTGCTCTTCAGCGTCGGAGGTTGTCTTAGACTGCTCTTGCGACGGTGTGGTTTCACATGCGGCTAGGGCAAAAATACCAACTAGCGCCAGGATACGAATGAAATGACGGGATAAGGCCATGATTCCCCCAAATAGAGTCAGGATCAATGACGGCAGAGTTTACCAGCTAAGGCCTGTGTATCCTCTCGTTTCGTCACAATTCGCCACATTGTGCGTGACTCGCGCCACAGGTCAGCTTGCCAGCCTAATTTGTGCCCTGGCCTCATGTATAATGCCATGTTCTTTGCATCGCTCAAAAGGCGCGGCAAAGCTAACAACAATAACAATAAAGGGCCTATAGCTCAGTTGGTTAGAGCAGTGGACTCATAATCCATTGGTCGCCGGTTCGAGTCCGGCTGGGCCCACCAATAATTTCAATGACTTAAGGCTCTAGGCTCTACCCCATTTTCGGGTAGTCCTGAAGGGCTGCTGTTCTTTCTGATATCAGGGTATCAAGCGACAGGGCAGCAAGAGGGTCGTCTTCCTCAATGTAGCTGTATATGTCTTCACGATCTTTGACGGCTTCTGGCGTCCATAGCAGCGCCATCATTCAGGAGCAGCCATACGAGCACGGGTCGCTGCGCGGCGGGCGGCAAAGCGGGCTTCAACATCGGAAGCGGGAATCAAGTTGCCAGCTTCCGCAGACGATCGCGACTGCTGGACCTTCTTTTCCAACCAGGCATCGTATTGCTTCGCATCGTCCTGCTGAGCCACATAACTGCGCATGAAGTCGCGCAGAAGCTGGGCTCCGGTACGGTCGCGGGCTTTCGCAGCATTAGCGAACTCTGCCTTCAAACCTTCATCAACCCGGAAAGTAAAAGTGGCATCGCTCATGGCATCACCTCTATGTGTTACACAAGCAATACAGTGTAGCACTGATACTCTGGTTGCCCCTATCAGATCGTTTCTACAGCCGGGCGGAAAGTTGTACCGGGGCTTGCTATAGCCAACGGTACAGTAGCGGTAGGTACATACTCGATACATGGTTTACAGTATGTACCGGTCACATGGTTCACACCCTGGGACCAAACGGATTGCAGCCGGTCTCCATCAGTGCTCAAAGGTCGCTATTGACCAACCGCCAGGGCAGCGCTGCCTGGACCCGGTTAATCACATCTCCCCTCCCCGGCACTAAAAGGAATCTGTGGTGGCCAACACGCTGCTTACGCGCCTTATTGACGTCATTACCTCTCTATCCAGCGAACGCCAGATCGACAGTCTGTACGAAAAAATTGTGGATACCGTGCAGGAGTTTACCGGCGCGGACGGCGCATCACTGTACGTTACAGATACGGACAGCGATCAACCCGTCTTGCGCTTTGTGATCTTCACCAACAAAACGCTCAACGTCCGTCTGGGCGGCACATCCGGAAACAAGATTCCTTTCCAGCCTATCCGGCTGATAGACGATACCGGCGCACACAACAGCCGAAATGTTTCCGCCTGGGTATTTCATAACAAACAGGCGATCAATATTGAAGATGCCTACGAGGGTGGCGGGTTTGATTTTTCTGGCACCAAGCAGTTTGATCAAAACACCAATTACCGTTCTCAATCCTTACTGACGCTGCCGCTCATTAATCACGAAGAAGACGTCGTAGGCATATTGCAATTGATCAATGCACAAGATGATCACGGCAATACAGTGCCATTTGACCTGTTTTCGGAAAGTCTCGGCCTAGCACTGGCCTCTGCCGCTGCGGTGACGCTTGATACTCAGCGTCTGATACAAAGCCACAAGGATTTGCTCGACGCGTTTGTGCGAGCAATAGCAAAGGCCATTGATGCCAAATCTGCGCACACATCTGCACATTGCGAGCGCGTACCGGCATTAACAGAAATGCTGGCACGCGCTGCCTGCAATACAAACACTGGCCCATTGAAGGACTTCTCTCTTACCGATGACGAATGGTATGAGCTTAATGTTGCCGCCTGGCTTCATGATTGCGGCAAGCTCACCACTCCCGACCATATTCTGGATAAATCCACCAAATTGTTTTTATTGAATGAT
>DAHVSI010000259.1 GCA_027324645.1 Castellaniella sp.
CCCCTCTACCACACCTTGCTGCAGGCCGTTGTACACCTCGGTGTAAGCCATGGCAGTGGGGTTGGCGCCGTATGCGCGGTAGGTAGACAGCAGCGTTGGTGCCTGCAGCACACGCATCTTGATGTTTTTCAGGTCGTCCGGCTCGTTAATGGGCCGGATGTTGTTGGTCATGTTGCGGAAACCGGCACCCCAGTAGTTGACACCGTACAGGTCGTGGTCTTCCAGGCTGTCCAGCAGCTCACGGCCGACATCACCATCCAGCAGACGCTTCATGCCGTCTTCGTCAGGGATCAGGTAGGGCAGATCGTACAGGAACATCTTGGGCTCGAAGTTGGCCAGGTTGCCGGTAGGCGGGATGGCAATATCGACCATGCCCATCTGGGTCTGTTCCAGAATTTCGACGTCACCGCCAAGCTGTGCAGCAGGGCGGATGTTGATGGCAATACGTCCGTCCGAGTTTTCTTCTACCACCCGTTTGAACTCTTCAGCTGCTTCGGCGTTGGGCGTGCCTTCGATGAGTACGTGCCCAAACGTGAAGTTGAACTCGGCCGCGTTGGCGCCCGATACCCCCAGGATCAAGCTGGTTAACCCAGCCAGACCAAAGTGTTTAAGTGTTGTTGTGTGTTTCATTGTGGTGCCTCCATACAATGCAGTGGATAAAAATGATCAGGGACAGACCGGCGGCGTGCCAAGCACGCTGGCAGGTGTGCCCAGTGCTTGTTCCGCAAGGGCGGCTGCGGCCAGCAGGGTTTCTTCTTTACCGGGCCCGGCCATAAGCTGCAGGCCGATGGGTACGCCGTAGCTATCTTTGCCAATAGGCAAGCTAATGCCGGACAGGCCCATGAGGTTTCCGATACTGGTGTTGCGCAACACCATCATGTTGGCCTGCCGATAGGTATCGATGTCTTGCAGGCTGCTGATTGTGGGTGCTTCGATGGCAATAGTAGGCGTGATCAGGACATCGTAGTCCTCGAATAAGCGGGCAGCATCGGCCGATACCCGGTCGATCAGGGCGCGCCGGCGCAGATACTCAACCGACGAAATGCTTTCTGCGCCTTCAATCCGCAGACGGATCATGGGATCGAGCTGGTCGATTTTTTCAGGCATGTGTGTATGCAAAAAGCCCGACAGCTCGGATGCCCCCAGGCCGCCTGCCTGGAACATTTTGTAGACCTCGTCGCAGCCTTCCAGCGTCATGTCTTGCAGGTTCGCCCCGGCGTCTGCCAGGGTTTTCATGGCAGCTTGGGTGCCCGAAGCAATGACCGGATCAACATCATCCCAGAAAAAGTTGGTGGGGACGCCGATTTTAAGGGCGCCCAGCGAATCGGGAATGCGAATAGAGGGCGTATGGCCAAACAGGCCCTGCTCAAACGCCTGAAAACCGAAAATGGCGTCCTGGACGGTACGCGTGAAAATGCCGGGGCTGTCCAGGGTGGAGGATAGGGGCACGCTGCCGTTCATGGGCCAGCGGCCTACTGACAGTTTTAGGCCCACCGTGCCCGTAAGTGCCGCCGGGATACGCACGGAGCCCGCAGTATCGGTACCCAGCGCCAGCAATGCCGACCCTTGCGCCAGGGATACCCCGGCGCCCGAGCTGGAGCCTCCGGGAATGCGGGCGTCTGTGGCATCCCAGGGGTTAACCGGCGTGTCCCAGTGGTTGTTAATGCCAATGCCGCTGAAGGCAAATTCCACCGTATGGGTTTTACCGGTAACGACGGCCAGCTGGCCAAGCAGGGCGTTCACGATGTCGCCGGACTGCTCCCATGCTTTAGGCAGTTTCTTGGTTGTCCCTGCAAAGGTGGGGGATCCGGGTACGCCAAACAGATCCTTGACGGACACAGGCATGCCCATAAGTGGACCCAGATCAACGCCGGTAGCCATAAGCGTGTCAATTGCCCGGGCTTGCTTTAGGGCCTCGTGGCCGCGCCAGCTTTGATAGGCATGTACCTTGGGTTCAAACTGTTCGTAGCGCTCAATACAGGCTTGTGTGAGCTGTTCCGCCGTCACTTCGCCTTGGCGCAGGGCATGGGAAAGATCGCTTAGCGAGCGTTGGAGCAAAGACATAATAAGTACAGAGGATAAGACAAAGACAGGGAGGCGCAAACAAGGGCGGCATGAGTATATAACGGACTGTATGCCTTGTCGCTAGAATCGGACAAATTGTACATAACTGGGGCGGAGGTCCGTGCAAGGGGCATAAAAAAAGCCCTGTCAGGACCATTGCTGATCCAGTCAGGGCTTTTTGTGCGGGGGCGCCGTGCCTAAAAAGGACGGCGCCTGCCACAGGCCACAGTTATTCGGAAGCGATGACCGATACTGTGCGCTTGTTGAGGGTGCCTTTGATGGCAAACTGTACCTGGCCATCGACCAGGGAGTACAGGGTGTGGTCTTTACCCATGCCGACATTGGTGCCGGGATGGAACTTGGTGCCGCGCTGGCGAACGATGATGGAGCCTGCGGGGATGGTTTGACCACCGAAGACTTTGACACCCAATCGTTTCGCCTGTGAATCGCGACCGTTTCGCGTTGAGCCGCCGCCTTTTTTCTGTGCCATGATGAGTTCCTGTTAAAAACCCGCCTGTAAACAATCAGGCAGTGACGTCGTCAATACGAATTTCGGTGTAGTTTTGCCGATGGCCTTGCGTGCGACGATAGCCTTTGCGCCGGCGCATCTTGAACACCTTGATCTTTTTGTGACGGCCTTGCGCAAGAACGGTGGCTTTGACCACGGCACCGTCGACAAGGGGCGTACCAACTTTAACTGCACTGCCCTCGCCAACCGAAAGTACCTGGTCAAGCGTGATTTCTTGCCCAATGTCAGCCGGTATCTGTTCTATCTTGAGTTTTTGGCCGGACGCAACACGATACTGCTTGCCCCCGGTTTCTATGACCGCGTACATAGGGATTTCCTGTGGAAAATGAAAGAACTTTGCTTTGGCAAAAAAAGCCAAGCAAAAAATTATAGGCGAAAACGCCCGGATTGTGCAACTATTGCCCAGCCCGTACCCGGCTTAGGTGCGGTAGTCGGCATTGATGGTGACGTAGTCGTGTGACAGGTCACTGGTATAGACCGTTTCCGATTGATCGCCACGGCCCAGCGCGACCGTTACTGTGATCTCTTGTTGCTGCATCACCCGCTGACCGTCTTCTTCACGGTAATCGGCATGGCGCTCACCTTTGGCGGCCACCAGCACGTCGTCCAACCACAGGCGGGTTTGCGCCACGTCTAGGTCAGGTATGTCTGCATAGCCAACAGCGCACAAAATGCGTCCCAGGTTGGGGTCGCTGGCGTAAAAGGCCGTTTTCACCAGGGGTGAGTGGGCAATGGTATAGGCAACTTCCAGCGCCTCGTCGGCTGTTGCCGCCTCGGTGACCTGGATAGTGATGAATTTTGTGGCGCCTTCGGCATCGCGCACGATTTTTTGGGCCAGATCGCGGCTGGCTTCCAGCAGGGCTTCGAATAGTGGGGCGTAGCGCGGGTCGGCCACCGACTGGATTTGCACGTTGCTCTGGCCTGTTGCCACCAGCATAAAAGCATCATTAGTGGACGTGTCGCCATCCACGGTGATGCGATTGAACGAACGGTTGGCCAGCAGGCGTACCGTATCCTGCAATAAGTCGGGCGACAGGCCGGCATCGGTAGCCAGAAAGCCCAGCATGGTGGCCATGTTGGGGCGGATCATGCCTGCGCCTTTGCTGATGCCCGTGATGGCAACGGGTTCGTCGCCCAGCATGATTTGCTGCGACGTGATCTTGGGCTGCGTGTCGGTCGTCATGATGCCGTGTGCCGCCTGCAGCCAGTTGTCAGGGCCCAGTTCGTTAACGGCTTGGGGCAGGGCGGCAGTCAGGCGGTCAATCGGCAGGGGTTCAAGGATCACGCCGGTGGAAAAAGGCAATACCTGCTGGGGGCGAACATTAAGCAGGCGTGCCAGTTCGCTGCAGGTTTGCTGCGCGGCATGCAGGCCCGATTCACCGGTACCGGCGTTGGCATTGCCCGTATTGACGACCAGGGCGCGGACGTCGGAGCCGGCCGCCAGATGTATTTGGCACACTTGCACAGGCGCCGCACAAAAGCGGTTGCGCGTAAACACTCCCGCTACCTGCGAATGGCGCGACAAAGACAGGACCGTCAGGTCGGGGCGATCGGGCTGGTTGATACCGGCGCTGGTGACGCCGATATCAACGCCGGCAACAGGATGAATATCGGTTTCTGAAGGAATGTGCAGGTTGACGGCCATGATGTGGATAACGGTGCGTAAACGGTAAACAATAAATGCCGGTTTTTACACGCCACCCAGTTGTGTCCGTGCTGCCAGCTTGAGTTCGCCCAGCGACTGAAACAGGCTATGTGAGCTGGTTTCGCGCAAACCGCCAAACATGTCACGTATCCATTCTTCGTGGGCTTTGGCTATTTTAGCGAAAGTACGGCGCCCTTTGTCGGTTAGGCGAACCAGTGAGCTGCGCCGGTCTGTTACAGACTTGATGCGTTCAATCAATCCGTCGCGTTCAAGCTGATCAACAATACCGGTGATGTTGCCGTTGGTGACCATCATGTGGCGTGACAAATCGCTCATTTTCATGCCGTCGGGGGCACGCAGCAATTGTGCCATCAGGTCAAAGCGTGGCAGCGTAGTGCCAAATTCTGTCCGTAGCCGGCTGCGCAGCTCGTTTTCAATTAGCGTGCAACAGGTAAGCATGCGTAGCCACAGGCGCAGTGTTTGGTGGTCGTCGGGCTGCGCCCGGCTTTCAAGGTCGGGTCCGTTTAAAACAATGGCCGACGTCTCGGGAAGGTGAGTCATGGCGGGCCTCCTTAGTGGCCCGCTTGGTGCGGGCCGGTTCAACCTTAAAGAAATGTCTCCACCAATCGTAAGGCTTATAAAATGCGCCCGCCTTTAATTAAATCAATGTTTTGGCAGATGGTTAGGATTGCCCCATGGTGGTCAGAACCGTTTCTGCCGCCTGCAGCGTTGCGTCAATGGCTGTATTGTCATGCGCGGCCGACACGAACCCGGCTTCGAAGGCCGAAGGCGCCAGGTGGACGCCTTGCGCCAGCATGCCGTGAAAGAACTGGTTGAACTGTTCTGTGTTGGAAGCAGCGACTTCGGCAAACGAAGTGGGGACTGTTTCACGGAAGTAGAGGCCGAACATGCCGCCCAGTGCATCGGTAGCCAGCGTGACACCCGCTGCCTTGGCGCGCTCGCTCAGGCCCAGGGTGAGCCGGGCTGTGGCGGCGGCCAGGTCATCGTAGAAGCCGGGCTGGGCGGTCAGGCGCAAGGTTGCCAGGCCGGCCGCCACGGCAACGGGGTTGCCCGACAGGGTGCCGGCCTGATAGACGCTGCCCAGTGGCGCAACATGATCCATAACGCCGGCTTGCCCACCAAACGCACCAACGGGCATGCCGCCGCCTATCACCTTGGCCAGAGTCGTCAGGTCGGGCGTGACGCCACACAACCCCTGCATGCTGCGCGGCCCGACCCGGAAGCCCGTCATGACTTCATCAAAAATAAGCAGCGCGCCATACTGGGTGCACAGCTCGCGCAGGCCTTCCAGGAAACCCTCGGCCGGACGGACCAGGTTCATGTTGCCGGCAGCCGGCTCGATAATCACACAGGCGATATCGTCGCCCGCCTGTTTGAAAGCCTGTTCAACCGCATTCAGGTCGTTATAGTCCAGCACCATGGTGTGCTGGATGAATTCTGCCGGAACCCCCGCTGAAGTGGGATTGCCAAAGGTAAGCATGCCTGAGCCCGCCTTGACCAGCAGGCTGTCGGCGTGGCCGTGGTAGCAGCCCTCGAACTTGACGATCTTGTCGCGCCCCGTCGCGCCACGTGCCAGGCGAATGGCGCTCATGGTCGCTTCGGTGCCCGAGCTGACCAGTCGGACTTTTTCCATTGAGGGAACGCGCTGACTGATCAGTTCGGCCAGTTCAATTTCAGCCTCTGTGGGGGCACCAAACGATAGACCGTTGGCAGCGGCCTCTTGCACCGCCTTGACCACTTCAGGGTGGGCATGGCCCAGAATGGCCGGCCCCCACGAGCCAATGTAATCAATGTAGCGAGTGTTGTCGGCGTCCCAGATGTAAGGGCCTTGCGCACGCTCGATGAACGCAGGCGTGCCGCCTACAGACCGGAAAGCACGCACCGGCGAGTTGACCCCGCCTGGAATAATGTTGCTGGCGCGTTCGAATAGTTCAGTGTTACGTGTCATGATTGTTCAGTCCTTGAATAGGGTCTGGCATTGTTGGGCAGCCGCCTGAATGTCTGGTGCGTTAAACAGGGCGCTGATCAGCGCTGCGCTGTCGGCGCCGGCCGAGACGACGGGAGCCAGGTTGTCGGGGGTGATGCCCCCGATGGCCACAACGGCGGCACGGGGGCCCTGTGGGGCAGTAGCCTGGGTGAGTGCGCGGGCCTGTGTGAACAGATCCAGTGGCGCGCGCACAGCGTCAGGCTTGATGTTCGATGGATAAACCGAGCCAAAGGCGATGTAATCAACATCGGCTTGTAGCATGCCTTGCGCACGGTCCAGGTCGTTGTAGCACGACACGCCAATCAGTTTGCCCGGCCCCAGCGCCTGGCGTGCCTTGGCCACGCTGCCGTCATCCTGCCCCATGTGTACGCCATTGGCGTCGACCATACCGGCCAGCCGCCAATCGTCATTGATGATGGCAGTCACGCCTAACTCCTGGCAGCGCTGCATCACCTTTCTGGCCTGTGCCAGGCGGTGATCGGCGGCGATGGTCTTGCGCCGCCACTGCAGCGCCGTCATGCCGCCTGCAGCAGCCTGCTCGATGGCGGCAATCAGCTGGTCGGTATCGTCCCATTCGGGGGTGATACCATACAGACCGCGCGGAAATCGCAGGTCAATAGTCATGATGTGTTGTTCCTGATCGTGTATAACCGCATCTGCTGGAAGGCTACTGCAGCCATAGGGAGCAAAACAGCCGAAAATTAACATGGCAGCTGGATATAAGCGGCCATGGCATGACGGTAACTATTGGTTTTATCCAAACTGCCCCCATTCTAGACCAAGCGTCCCGGAATTTTTGTTGCCGGGAATTTGTACTACCTGACTGAGTTATTAAACAATGCGTACCTGGATGTGTTTGATTTGTGGCTGGATTTACGATGAAGAAGCGGGCTTGCCCGAAGAAGGCATCGCGCCAGGCACCAAGTGGGAAGACGTCCCGCCCAACTTTGCCTGCCCCGAATGCGGTGCCCGCAAAGAAGATTTTGAACTGATAGAAGTGTGATTGCCCACAAGCTTGTACTGAGCGCCGGCAGGCTGATGGGCGTGTGCTAAGGTAACTTGTATATGGCTCGCCAGACTGATTCTTTTCCCCCCGATAGCGGCATTGACCTGACTGGTCAGCTGCTGCTTGCCATGCCCGGCATGGTCGGCGGTGCGTTGTCAGACACCGTCATCTATGTGTGCGAGCACAATGCCGATGGCGCCCTTGGGTTGGTCATCAACCGGCCTACCGATATTACGGTGGGCGATCTGCTGCATCGCATTGAACTGGATCTGGCGCTCGAAATCGGCCCGGTCAAAGACGCTCCGGTCTACTTTGGTGGTCCGGTGCAAACTGATCGCGGCTTTGTGCTGCATATGCCGGCGGGCAGCGACTATTCCTCCAGCATTCCGGTGGGCGACATGCGCCTGACGACTTCGCGCGACGTGCTGGAAGACGTCTCGCAAGGGCAGGGGCCCGGCACCATGATGGTGTATTTGGGCTATGCCGGCTGGGGCGCCGGGCAGCTTGAAGACGAAATCGCCGGCAACGCCTGGCTCAACGTAGCGGCCTCGCGCAACATCATTTTTGACGTGCCGGTTGAAGAGCGCTACCAGGTTGCCTTGGCCCAGCTGGGTATTGACCCGGCCATGCTGACTGGCCAGGCGGGCCGTGCCTGATCACCCTGAGCGCACGTTACTGGCGTTCGATTACGGCACGCACCGGCTGGGCGTAGCCATTGGCAACACCCTTACCAGCCAGGCGCGTCCCCTGGAAATCATTACAGCGTCCACCCGCGCACAGCGGTTCGAGCGCATTGCTGCCTTGCTACAGGCATGGCAGCCCGATGGCGCTATTGTTGGCCTGCCATTGACGACCGAAGGCGGCGAACAGCTGGCCAGTACCCAGGCGCGGCGTTTTGCCAACCAGCTACACGGGCGCTACGGCTTGCCTGTCGAATTGGTGGATGAGCGCGGCTCAAGTCTTGAAGCCCAAGCCTTGTTGGGCAACCACGACGCAGACGACGCCATGGCGGCGGCCGTCATCCTGCAGCGCTATCTGGATGCATTAACGCACTGATTGGCGCAGTCCACCGATACCACCTTGCGATCATGCAGGCGCATGGCCGTTAACTTGCGGCCCCATACACACCCGGTATCCAGACAAACCAGATTGGGTCGCGCCATGAACCCCAGGGCAGACCAATGTCCAAAGACGATAGGCGTGTCCTGCGCTGCGCGGTCGGGTACATCAAACCAGGGCATGACCTCGGCAGTGGTGACAGGCTTGTTCTTGTGCTTGAAATCGAGCTTGCCGTCAGGACTGCACAACCGCATACGGGTTAGGGCGTTCACAATGTACCGTAGCCGCCGGTCCCCGGTCAGGCTATTGCGCCAGCGTCGCGGCTTGTTCCCGTACATATGGGGCAACCAGGTTTGCCAGTTGTCAGACCGCAGCACCTGTTCAACCTCGGCGGCGCAGGCCAGGGCCAGGTCCAGCGACCATGCGGGCGGCACCCCTGCATGCACCATCAGGTGGCCCTGGTCATAATGGGCCATGTTGCGGTGGCGCAGCCAGTCAATATAGTCATCTGCATTGGGTGCGTTCAGAATGTCGCTTAGTGTGTCATTTTTGCCGGGTTCGCGGGCGCCGGCCACCACCCCCAGCAAGTGCAGGTCGTGGTTGCCCAAGACGCATACCGCCCGGTCGCCCAGCGCCATAACAGTGTCCAGCGTTCCTTTTGAGTCAGGCCCGCGATTGACCAGATCGCCACAAAACCAGATCTGCGCCTTAGGGTCAGCCGCAATATCGGGGTGGGCTAGTAACTCCTGAAGGCATTGATTGCAGCCCTGTAAGTCGCCAACTGCCCAGACTGTGGAGACCGGACTGTTCATCGGACCCGTCCCGCACCAAATTTGTAGCGAATGCGCTTGACGCGGTGCTGGTTTTCCATAAGCAGAAAGATGCCCAGTGCCATGAGCCATACCCCGACATTGGGCCCCAGGGCGGTGAGCCACGGTGGCAGGCGCGTCAGCATGCCCACATTCAGGGCAAGTTGGTTAACCATGAAAAAGCCCACCCCCAGCAAAATACCAATAAAGACCTTGCCGCCCACCCCGCCGCGGCGCGACTGCATAAAGCTGATGGGTGCTGCAATGGTGATCATGACAAGCAGGGTAAATGGATAGGCAAACTTGCGCCATAAAGCCACCAACTGGCGATCGGCCTCGATCTGGTTGTCTTGCAGGTGGCTGATGTAATCCAGCAAGGTGCTGATGGACATGAGCTCAGGCGTTAGCACACGAGCCATCAGCCGTTCGGCTGTCAGCGTTGTGGACAGCCGGCGGGTGTCGGTCTGGTGTTTGCTGATCAGGGCTCGCTCAGGCGGCGTGGCATCGGCCAGGGCACCTAGCGCATCGTCATCAATCTCTAGTCGGGTAACGCTATTCAAAATAAGTTCACTGCCGTCGAATCGGCCCGTATCGGCTTCAGAAAATGCCTTGAGCGAGCGGTCAGGATTAAACTCGTACAGCACGATGTCTTCAACACTGCCCCCGGTTTGCAGGGTCTGGATATTAATGACACGGGTTTCGTCCTGATCGCTTTTTTCCTTGAACCAGTAGCCGCTGCGTAGCCGGCCGCCGCCCCCCTTGCCCAGCAGTTCCAGGTTAGCCTCGCTGCTTTTGATTTCGGCGGCGGGAGTGATGAATTCTGACAGCAAAAAGGCGCCGCCCACCAGCGGGATGGTAATGAGCCATAGCGTAAACAGCAGGCGCATGCCGCTTACGCCTGATACGCGCAACACAACAAGTTCGTGGCGCTGGGCCAGGCTGGCCAGGGCCAGAATGGCGCCAATAAGCAGGCCAATGGGCAGTAAGTCGTACAGCCGGCTGGGTGTTGCCAGGCTTTCAAGGTAAAACAGATTGCCCAGCGTGAATTTGGACCCGACGTTGTCCAGTTCTTCGATCAGGGCAAAAAAAGTAAACAGGCTAACCAGTGCCAACAGCACAACAGCGCTGGTGCGGTAGATTTCTTTTGCCAGGTAGCGGCGTGCAGTGCGCATTCAAGGCCCTGATGAACAGATAAAAACAGAGTT
Source organism: Castellaniella sp. (assembly GCA_027324645.1). Taxonomy (GTDB): domain Bacteria; phylum Pseudomonadota; class Gammaproteobacteria; order Burkholderiales; family Burkholderiaceae_B; genus JAJYRX01. The sequence goes on from DAHVSI010000259.1 coordinate 10,326, forward strand.
GAAAGCTTAACAAATTGCGGTGGCCGACGCGTGCCTTTAAGGGATCGTGACCAGACGCATACGTTGCTGAATGGTGGCCGTGCGGGATTGTAGGTACGGCGTATTGCGGTTGGCTTCGTAAAAAACCGGATTGGGCAGCATGGTGGCCAGCCGGGCTGCCTGCGCCGGGCCCAGCTGGCCGGCACCAGTCTGATAATACAGGTTGGCGGCTGCTTGGGCGCCAAACACGTGGCGGCCCCATTGGGCAATATTCAGGTACAGCTCCAGAATGCGTTTTTTGGGCATGACCAGCTCCAGCATGTAGGCCAGCACCAACTCTTGTGCCTTGCGGGTATAGCTGCGCGATTGCGATAAAAACAGGTTTTTTGCCAGCTGCTGCGTAATGGTCGAGCCCCCGCGCCGCTTGGCTTTGCCCTCGCTTGCCTGGCGCCGGTTATATTCCCAGGCTTGGCGGATCGCCTCCCATTCAACCCCGCCGTGGGCCATGAAATTCGCGTCTTCAGAGGCCACGACCGCCTGTTTAAGATGGTCGCTTATCTGATCGTAGGGCACCCATTCGTAGCTGATGCGGGCCTGCTCATTACTGGCATGCAGGCGCCCGCGGGTGGCGTCCATGAACGCACTGCTGGACGGGTTGCTGAAGTTGAGCCACACCACCATCACAAACAGGCCAAACTGGTACAGCAGCACAGCAAACAGTGCAAACAGGCCCACAATAAAGGTGACCCGTAGTTTTCTGAATGGTTTTCGGCTCATGGTGCTGGGTCGCGTTCGGGCTTCAGGCAGCCAGGCGCTGACGCAAGTCGTTCAGGACGGGTTCAATGGCAGGCTCAATGCCATGCCACAGCGCAAAACTTACTGCTGCCTGGCCCACCAGCATGCCCAGGCCATCGGCAACATGGGCGGCACCCTGTCCGCGGGCCTGCTGCATGAAAGGCGTGGGCTGGGAGCCATACACCATGTCGTAGGCCAGCGCATTTTGTCCATAGTTGATCACGACATCCAGGGCCTGCTCGGAGTTAAGACTGCTTGAGGTGGCGTTGACCACGATGTCCCAGGGCGGTTGCTGGGTGGCTGATTCACCAACCTGCGTCAGGCCGCTGGTGCTCAGACGCAGGTGGCTGCCGGGCAGGCGCTCCGTCAGGTCATCGCGCAGCTGTCGGGCTTTTTGCGGGGTCCGGTTGGCAATGTGCAGCTGCGCACAGCCCGCCTCCAGCAGGCTGGCTGCCGCGCCACGCGCTGCGCCCCCGGCACCCAGCAACAAAATGCGCTGATCGGTGACGGGATGGCTCAGCCGCTGCAGGTCAGCCACCAGGCCCGCGCCATCTGTATTGCAGCCATGCAGGGCGTCGTCATGCATCCACAGGGTATTGACCGCCCCGGCAACGCTGGCACGCACGGACAAATTGTCCTTGGCCAAGGCATAGGCTTGTTCCTTGAACGGTACGGTCACATTCAGCCCGCGTCCCCCCTGGACAAAAAAGTCCTGGATGGTTTTTTTGAAGCCGTCCAGAGGAGCCAGAATTCGCTCGTACTGCAGCAGGATGCCTGTCTGGCGTGCAAACGCTTCGTGAATCATGGGCGACTGGCTGTGAGCGATAGGGTGGCCAACAACGCCAAAGCGGGCTGAAGAAGAAGTCGTCATGGTGTTGGTGAACGTGTGTCGAGTTGCTGATTCTGAAAATGCCAGGTCCGGGTAATGGCCAGAACATCTGTATCACGGGCAATGTCTGCTGGCAATGGGGCAAAGGGCGCCGCCAGCTGCACAATACGCTGCGCCGCCTGGTTCAGCACCGCGTGTTCCGAGGGGCGATCAATCTCGATACGGATGAGCTGGCCGTCGCGCCCAATGTAGGCCGTGAGCTGCAGGCTGCCGTAAATGCGTCCACGGGCATCGTCAGGATAATGTTCTGTGCCCAGCGATTCGATGCGGTTGCGCCAGACTTCCAGGTAGCGGGCCTGCGCGTCGGAACGGGCGGACGGTCCAATATACGTTTCCCGGGGGCGGGCGTTGTAACGCTCAATTCGGTCGCGGATGCGTGCAATTTGTGAACTGACAATCAGGCTTTCCTGGTCCCGGGCATCCTCGGCCGTGTCGGTGGTGGATGGCTGGGTGGTGTCGCTGCCTTCGCGCTCGGCCGGCACATGTTTTGCAGAAGTGGCTTGCAAAAGCAGGCGTTGTTGCGACTGCTCTAGTTCTTTTTGGCGCTCCTTCAAGGCGGCCAGGACAATTTCATCCGGGCTGTTTTCTGCGGTACGGGGCAGGGGCGTAGCGCTTTGGCCCCGGTCATGCTCGCCCCCGCCCAGCAGATTGTCCTGGGCCAGCACGTCTGGATCCAGGGGTGCCAGCTTGGTCTGCGTATTGACCAGGGTCACGTCCAGCGTTTGGCGTACAGGCTCGGGTGCTGGCGGGTCGGCAGCGCGCCACGCCAGCACGGCCGCATGCAGGCTAACTGACACCAGCAGCCCCAGCAGCAGGTAGTCATTGCGCCGGCTGCGTGCATGAAGCAGGTGATACGTTGTCAGTGCCATAAGACCTTACCCGGCAGTCTATATCCAGCGTCAGTTCGTCCATGCCAAGTATATCGAGCGTGACCGGTGTGCCGCGCTCAAGCTCGGGCAAATCGGGCACCCGCACAACCAGAGGGGCGCAGCTCAGGCGCACCAGGTCGTCACGGATGACCGTCCCGGGCACGGTGTCAAGCTGCTGCTGGTGCAACCAGCGCAGCGTCCAGTAACGCTCCATGCGCGACTGGTGCTCGTTCCAGGCAGCGTGCTGGGCTTCGAATGCGCTGATGATGGCAAACAAATCGGCATCGCGTGGCTTGTACGGTGCCACCAGGCGGGCCGATACGCCGTGTTCAGCGGCAGCGACTATTTGCGACTGGTTAACCAGGTCGACATACCGGCGCAGGGGGGACGTGGACCAGGCGTATTGCGGCACGCCAATGGTGTCATGCGGCAGGGCGTGCGTGCTCATGCGTACGCGTCCCACCTGCTGTGAGCGATAAATACCCGGCAGCCCCCGTTCGTTCAGCAGCCCACCCCATAAATTATTGGCCAAAATCATGTATTCCGCCACCAGCAGATCCAGCGGCGCGTTGCGCCGGCGCGGAATCAGCTTGACCGTGGCGTTGGGGTCATCGGGTGAGCCCTCCAGTTCAAACATGAAATCGATGCGATCGTTGTTTTCCGGGCGGCCCCGTAGCGTCTCGCGTTGCTTGGCCAGATGCCGGGAGGCGCGCCATAACGGTCGCAGCCATGCCTCGTAGGGGATGCTGCTGTCTGCGTGGTCCAGGGCTTCGGCTGTG
>DAHVSI010000010.1 GCA_027324645.1 Castellaniella sp.
GATGAACAGCGTCAGCACGAAATTGACATAAGCCTCGATGTCAGGCGCCGGGGTGATGGACTGCGGCGCGAAATTCGCGATGAAGGTGAAGACGGTGTGAAAGACCACGAAATAGCAAAACGCCATGCCCAGCAGGAACAGTAGGGTGCTGGAGGCGATAAGAGGCAGGGCAAGGCGCTGCTCGTGCTGATACAAGCCTGGTGCAATAAAGGCCCAAGCCTGATAGAGCACAAATGGCAAAGCCAATACCAGGGACGCCAGCAAAGTGACCTTGATGGGCACCATGAATGGCGTGACAACGCCGGTGGCGATCATGCGGGTACCCTGTGGCAGGGTGGTTAGCATGGGCTGTGCCAGAACATCGTAGATGGCAGACGGCCCTGGAAACAGAAAGAGTACGACGAAGACACCCAATACAGCCACAGACGCTCGCACCAGGCGGGTACGCAGCTCGACCAGGTGCGAGATAAAGGTCTCTGACGGCGCGTCTTGAGTCACGATGGCGTCCCTGAGGTTGAGGCGGTATCAGCGCCGTTGTTGGCTTGTTTCATTTGTTCGATGCGTGCATCAGCAAGTTCGGCATCCGATTTTGGAGCCGCTGGCTGTGAAGCGCTGTCTGCCTGTGGTTCGATGGCCGCGTCAGTGTCGTCCGTCTGTTCGTGAGTATCCTGCGATTCGCTATCCGGCGTGTCGTCGGTAGCTTCCTGGTCGCTCGTGCCTTCGATCTCGTCTCGTGCCGAACGTACAACATTATCGATAGAGTCGGAGGCATCTTTGAGTGATGACCGCGCCTCTTCTAGTGGGTCGCGCAAGCTGGCTTCGGCGTCCTTCATGGAGCTTTTTACCGACTTGGCGGCGTCTTCCATTTGTCCTTTGAGATCGTCGAGCTTGTCGAGATCCATTTCTCGCTGGATATCGCTTTTGACGTTGCCCACATAGCGCTGGGCACGGCCAACCAGGTGGCCGACAGTACGGGCCACCCTGGGCAGGCGTTCGGGGCCGATGACCACGAGCGCCACGACGCCAATGAGCATCAGCTCGGTGAAACTGATATCAAACATGTGACAGCCAGTTGAATAGGAAAGGGAGTAGCCGCAGCTTAGGAATCAGTTTTTTCGCGAGCCTGGATATCGATGGTCTCGTCGGTTTCGGTTTTTTCCTGAGTGACAGCGGGATTTTCGGGCTCATCGGCGTCGGCCATGCCTTGCTTGAAGCCCTTGACTGCGCTGCCCAGGTCTTCACCCATGTTGCGCAGCTTTTTGGTACCGAAGACAAGTGCAACGATGACCAGAACAATCAGCCAATGCCAGATACTGAAGGTTCCCATAATAATTCTCCTTACGTCCTTTTAAGCGTTTTGGTCTGCACGTTGGCTCCAGGGCCGTTCGCCCCCGAGGATGTGCAGATGCAGATGATCAACTTCCTGGCCACCATCGAGCCCACTATTGGTGACAAGCCTGAACCCACCCTGCGGCCCAGGCCGGCAACCGTTTTCGTGGGCGATGCGGGCGGCCAGCACCATCATGCGGCCCAGCCAGCCGGCATCATTTTCCGTGACCTGCTGCATGGAAGTGACATGCTGCTTGGGCACGATCAGCAAGTGTACAGGAGCCGCTGGCTGAATGTCGTGAAACGCGAAAAATTCGTCGTTTTCGAAGACTTTTTTTGACGGGATCTCGCCTTGCGAGATTTTGCAGAATAGACAGTCGTGACTCATTGATGCGTATGTGATGGTGATGCGAGTAACAAAATATAGATGCCAAGGATGGCATATATTGCCATTGTATTGTCTTTTTATGTTTTGTTGTCAGCTGGCCTTGGCACGGCTGGCCTTTTCGTCGATGCCTGAAGTGCCCTCGCGGCGAGCGAGCTCGGCAAGAACCTGTTCGGGCCGCAAGCCATGGTGTGTCAGGGCAACTAGGCAATGAAACCACAGATCAGCAGTTTCGGAAAGGATACGGTCCGGGTCACCATCCTTGCTGGCCATGACAAGCTCAGTGGCTTCCTCGCCGATTTTTTTCAGAAAGGCATCCGGGCCTTGCTGAAGCAGGCGAGCGGTATAAGAGGCCCCCGTGTCAGCGTCCTGGTCTGGCAGCCGTGTTTGCAGCGTATCGGCCAGACGGGTAAGAATGGCGGCATCCGAGGTATTCATGAGTAAATCTCGTCAGGGTCTTTGATAACCGGATCAACAGCCTGCCAGCGGGGTGAGCCATCTTTTTCCTGCAGTTGTTGATAAAAGCACGACTGGCGGCCTGTATGACAAGCAATGCCACCAACTTGCGTGACCTGGAGCAAGATGGCATCGCCATCACAGTCTAGCCTGATATCGTGCACCTGCTGGGTATGGCCAGATTGTTCGCCTTTGCGCCACAGCGCCTGACGTGAGCGTGACCAGTATACGGCCCGGCCCGTCTGCTGCGTTTCGTGCAAGGCCTGCTGATTCATCCAGGCCATCATCAGGACGCGCCCGGTTTTGGCGTCCTGGGCAATGGCGGCAACCAAGCCGTCGGCATTGTAGCGAACTTTGTCAAGCCAGGAGGGGGTGGCGTTGGGCATGATGTTAGCTGGAAGAAGGGGTACGCAACGGCGTGGTGACAATACCTTGCTGTTGCAAAAAGGCGCGTGCCTGGGCAATGGTGAACTCACCAAAATGAAAAATACTGGCAGCCAGTACAGCGTTGGCGCCCCCTTTTAGGATGCCATCGGCCAGATGTTGCAGAGTGCCTACGCCGCCCGAAGCAATGATGGGTATGCTGACCGCCCTGCTGACGGCCTGCGTGAGGGCCAGGTCAAACCCCTGTTTGGTGCCATCGCGGTCCATGCTGGTGAGCAACAGCTCGCCGGCACCACGCTGTGCCATCTGGGTGGCCCATTCAATCGCATCTATGCCGGTATCTTTCCGGCCCCCTTGCGTCAGGACTTCCCAGTGGGGCGCTGTGGCGGCTGACCCGGCCTGACGGGCGTCTATGGCCACAATAATACGGTGCGAGCCAAACTGCTGTGCCGCGGTATCAATGAGCTCAGGGTGGGCAATCGCGGCGCTGCCAATGGACACCTTGCTGGCCCCTGCATCAAGCAGGCGCTGGATATCTGTGGTGCTCTGCACCCCGCCGCCAATAATAAGGGGCAGCGCGGTGCTTTTTGCTATGCGGGTGACGATGTCAAGGATGTGGGTGCGGCCCTGGGCGGTGGCTGAGATATCAAGCAGCGTTAGTTCATCCGCGCCCTGTTCGTCATAACGCTGTGCAATTTCAACCGGGTCGCCCGCGTCAGTCAGTGCCGTAAAATTCACGCCCTTGACGACACGACCGCCGTTGATATCCAGGCAGGGGATAATGCGTGCTGGCGTGGTGTTGTCAGAGGGGGTGGGTGTATTGGTCATGCTTGGGTCAGCTCATCAGCCAGGTTTTGGGCGGTGGCAAAGTCAAGGGTGCCTTCATACAGGCTGCGGCCCAGGATGGCACCTTCAATTCCAGATTCAGCTACGGCGCACAGGCCGCGGATATCGTCAAGATTATGAACCCCGCCCGATGCAATCACGGGGATGCGCACGTGTTCAGCCAGCTGGCGGGTGGCGTCAATGTTGACACCGCCCAGCATGCCATCGCGCGCAATGTCTGTATAGATAATGGCTTCGCAGCCATTGTCTTCAAAGCGTTGTGCCACATCAAGCACGTCATGGCGGCTGAGCTTGCTCCAGCCGTCAGTGGCCACCTTGCCGTCGCGTGCATCCAGGCCCACAATGATGTGCCCCTTGAAGACGGCGCAGGCGTCACTCAGGAAGCCTGGATCCTTGATGGCAGCGGTGCCAATAATAACGTAGGTGATACCGCTGTCCAGGTACTGTTCAATCGTGTCCAGGTCGCGTATGCCGCCACCAATCTGGATGGGTATGCGGTCGTCCACCGCGTCGACAATGGCCCGGATGGCGGCGGTGTTTTTGGGCTTGCCCGCCACAGCGCCATCCAGGTCAACCAGATGCAGCCGGCGGGCACCCTGGCTGACCCATTGGGCCGCCATGGCTCCCGGGTCATCTGAAAATACGGTGGACTCGTCAAAGTTACCCTGGCGCAGCCGGACGCAGCGTCCGTCTTGGAGGTCGATAGCAGGAATCAGTAGCATGGCTCTACAACACCCCTTTGGTTGATGGCACGACGTCGGCATTGCGCTCGTCGGTTTCGATTGCCATGCGGACGGCACGACCAAAGGCCTTGAATACCGTTTCGCATTGGTGATGCGAGTTTTCGCCCTTCAGGTTGTCGATGTGAATCGTGGCGAAGGCGTGATTGGCAAAGCCCTGAAAGAACTCGCGTGCCAGTTCAACGTCGAACTGCCCAATGCGGGCCTGGGTGAAAGGCACGTTGTAGAACAGGCCGGGACGTCCTGAAAAGTCAATGACGACCCGTGACAGGGACTCATCCAGAGGAACGTAGGCATGGCCATAGCGTCGTACGCCTTTTTTGTCACCTAGCGCCTGGGCAAATGCCTGGCCCAGGGTGATGCCGATGTCCTCAACACTGTGATGATCATCGATATGAGTGTCGCCATCGCAATGAATATCGAGGTCAATCAGACCATGGCGTGCAATCTGGTCGAGCATGTGATCCAGAAAAGGCACACCGCTGTGAAGGGTGCGCTGGCCAGTGCCGTCGAGGTTGATGGCAGCGCGCACGCGGGTTTCATTGGTATTACGGGTGATATCGGCTGTACGCATGGTATTTGAGTCAGTCAGAGGTGTCGAGACGAAGGCTGGCACTTGTAGCGTGGGCCTGCAGCCCTTCGCCGGTAGCCAGTGTGGCGGCAATGGGGCCCAAGGTTTGAGCGCCGGCCCGGGATATGTGGATCAGGCTTGAGCGCTTTTGAAAATCGTGAACCCCCAGCGGCGAAGAAAACCGCGCGGTACGGGCTGTGGGCAACACGTGGTTGGGTCCGGCACAGTAGTCGCCGAGGGCTTCGGAGCTGTAGCGGCCCAGGAAAATGGCGCCGGCGTGACGAATGTGCTCCAGCACACTTTGTGGGTGCTCGGTGGCAATTTCCAGGTGCTCGGGGGCAATATGGTTGGTGATGTCGCACGCTGCCTGCAGGTCCGGCACGTGGATGAGTGCGCCACGATTGCGCAGACTGGTACGGATAATGTCGGCGCGGTCCATGCCGGGCAGCAATCGGGTGATTTCAGCTTCGACACGGTCAAGAAAATCGGCATCCGGGCTGATCAGGATAGCTTGGGCCAGCTCATCGTGTTCGGCTTGCGAGAACAGGTCCATGGCGATCCATTCGGCAGGTGTCGTGCCGTCAGAGATAATCAGGATTTCGCTGGGACCGGCAATCATGTCGATGCCGACCGTGCCGAACACCCGCCGTTTGGCAGCAGCAACATAAGCGTTGCCCGGTCCAACAATTTTATCGACAGGGGCGATGGTTTGCGTGCCATAAGCCAGTGCGCCCACGGCCTGTGCGCCGCCAATGCCCCACACCTCGTCAACCCCGCTGATGGCGGCAGCGGCAAGCACCAAGGGATTATGCTCGCCATGCGGTGTGGGGGTGACCATGACAAGCCGCGGCACCCCGGCCACTTTGGCCGGTACGGCGTTCATGAGTACGGACGAGGGGTAGGCGGCCTTGCCCCCGGGCACATACAGGCCAACGCGATCAATGGGGGTGACTTGCTGTCCCAGTTGCGTGCCGTCGTCTTCTGTGTAGGACCAGGACTGTACGCGCTGGTGTTCGTGGTAACGGCGAATGCGCTCGGCCGCCGCCTGCAGTGCCTGCAGCAGGTCGGCAGGCAAGGATTCTAGTGCTTCCTGACACTGCTGCAGGGGGATGGCCAGCTCACTGACGTGGTTGGCTGTAACGTGATCGAACTGCTGGGTGTAGTCCAGCACGGCAGCGTCGCCATCGTGGCGTATGCGGTCCAGAATATTTGCTGTGGCCTGTTCGATGGACGCATCCTGTGAGGCGTCGTAGGCAAGCAGCGCTTGAAGCTGGTCGGCAAAGTCGGCTTGCCGGGAGTTGAGTCGGTTAATGAGTGACATAAATAGCAATCAGGCGAAGGCCTGAACAAAGGCACAACGTACGGTATCAGTTTATACCGGATGGCCCTTGAGCGGTGCGCTTGCCTGGGTAAATGTATCGAGCAGGGGCTGCAGACCAGTGGCGCGTGTTTTAAGCG
>DAHVSI010000060.1 GCA_027324645.1 Castellaniella sp.
CATCAGTGCCTGAAGTGGCGTACGCCGGTGAATACCATGGCGATATCCCGCTCGTTGGCAGCGGCAATGACTTCATCGTCACGGATGCTGCCGCCAGGCTGAATGATGCACGTGGCACCCGCTTCGGCCACCACGTCCAGGCCGTCACGGAATGGGAAAAACGCGTCTGAGGCCACGGCGGAGCCAGCAAGACTCAGGCCGGCGTGCTCGGCCTTGATAGAGGCGATGCGTGCCGAGTCCAGCCGGCTCATTTGTCCGGCACCAATTCCTAGCGTCATGCCACCTCCGGTAAACACAATCGCATTGGACTTGACGTATTGTGCGACTTTCCAGGCAAAGAGCAGATCGTTCATCTGCTGTTCGGAAGGCTGCACCGTGGTCACTACATTCAGGTCGGCTACGGTCAGGGGCTGCAGGTCCGGGTCCTGAACCAGCCAGCCTCCGCCCACGCGTTTCACATCCACGGGGTTGGCGCCTGAGCCCGGGCTGATTTGCAATACGCGCACGTTTTTGCGTTCTGCCAGCGCCGCAAGCGCCTCATCCGTGTAAGCAGGAGCCAGCAGCACTTCAAGAAATTGCTGACCAAGCGCCGTAACTGTCTTGCCGTCAACACGACGGTTAAAGGCGATAATGCCACCAAATGCAGAAGTGGGATCGGTGCGGAAGGCCTGTTCATACGCTTCGGTCGTATTCGTGCCCAAGGCCACACCACAGGGGTTGGCATGCTTGACGATCACACAGGCCGGTTCATCAAAATGCCGTACGCACTCCCAGGCTGCGTCAGCATCGGCAATATTGTTGTAGGACAGCTCTTTTCCCTGGTGTTGATGGTAGCTGCCCAGCAAGCCTGCGGCAACGGGCTGGTCAACATAGAACGCAGCGCGCTGATGCGGGTTTTCGCCATAGCGAAGAATTTGCTGGCGTGCCAGCTGCAAAGTCAGCGTTGTCGGCCAGACATCACGTTGCGGGGGCTGGGTGGGTTCAGGTTCGGGCTCGCTCAGGCTGCTCAGGTAATCGGCCACTGCCCCATCGTAGGCAGCGGTATGAGCATAGGCCTTGGCTGCCAGTTCCAGCCGTAACCCATACGACACGCCCCCATCCATCTTGTCCATATCGCCAAGAATACGGTCATAGTCGGTTGGGTCAATCACTACCGTAACGCCCCCGTTGCGCGAGCCGTGGTTTTTGGCCGCTGCCCTGAGCATGGCCGGCCCGCCGATATCCACGTTTTCTATGGCGTCGGCAAGGCTGCAGTCGGGTTTGGCGATGGTTTCGCGAAACGGATATAAATTGACGACCAGCAGATCAATGGGAGCAATTTCATGTGCCTGCAGAGTATTCATGTGTGCAGGGTCGTCACGTCGGGCCAGCAGGCCGCCGTGAACGCGGGGGTGCAGTGTTTTTACCCGTCCATCAAGGATCTCGGGTGAGCCGGTGTGGTCGGCCACCTCGGTAACCGGAATGCCGGCTTGGGCCAGCAGGCGCGCCGTGCCACCTGTGGAAAGAAGATGGATACCGCGTTTTGACAGGGCTTTGGCAAAGTCAACAACGCCTGTTTTGTCGGAAACGGACAGAAGAGCAGTTCGAGTGGTCATCAGGGAAAGGTCCGGACGTCAGTAAGAAAAAACAGGATCAGGGGTGCAGGTCGTAGGATTGGAGTTTGCGGCGCAGCGTGTTGCGGGTAATGCCCAGCATTTCTGCAGCCCGCGTCTGGTTGCCACCGGTGCGTTCCAGGACAGCCTCCAGGACGGGCCGCTCGACACAGGTGATGACCATGTTGAGTAGGTTGCGGGGGCTGGAATCGCCCAGATCGTCAAAGTAACGATCCAGTTGATCGCGTACGGATTGCTCCAGAGGGGTAGGTTGTGTCATGGTGGCGAAAGGCGAAAAAGAGTCGGGGTTATCAGGCCGCAGCCTGTATTGGTTCGGTGATGTATGGAGCGTCAGGCGGATAATGACTAAGCCATGTGTCAAGCATGCGGGATTGCTCTGCAGTACTGGTTACCTGTTTGATGGCGGGCAACCACTCGTGTGCATCGGGCATGCTGGCCAGATACCAGCCAATATGTTTGCGGGCGCTGCGCACACCAGTATCTTCCCCATAGAATTGATAATGGTCTTCAAGGTGATCCAGCAAAACGGTGCGCAGCTCACCATAAGTGGGGGGCGGCAGCGCCTTGCCATGCGTGAGGTAATGGTGGACTTCGCGAAAAATCCAGGGCCGTCCCTGTGCCGCCCGACCAATCATGATCGCATCGGCCCCAGTATAGTCCAGCACAAAGCGGGCCTTGGCGGGAGAATCAATATCGCCGTTGGCAATCAGGGGTATGTCGAGCACCTCGCGAACTGCCCGGATCGTATCGTATTCTGCGTGGCCTTTATATAAGTCGCAGCGGGTGCGGCCATGCAGGGTCAAAGCGGCAATGCCCGTATCTTGCGCTAGTTGTGCAATGCGTACCGCGTTGCGTGATGCTGTATCCCAGCCTGTTCGGGTCTTGAGGGTGACGGGCACATCAAAAGGCCGGCATGCCGCTACGACGGCCTGCAAAATACGGATGACAAGCGCCTCGTTACGCAGCAGGGCCGAGCCCGCGGCTTCGCGGCAGACTTTTTTTACCGGGCAGCCCATGTTGATGTCGATAATGCGGGCGCCACGGTGGATGTTGTAGACCGCCGCCTCTGCCAGCATGGCGGGATCAGAGCCTGCCAGCTGCACAGTGACTGGGTCGATCTCGCCGTTATGGTCTAGACGGCGGGACGTTTTGACACTGTCCCACAGTTTGGGGTTGCTGGCGGCCATCTCGGACACAGCGTGGCCCGCCCCCAGCCGCTTGCACAGCTTGCGGTAGGGCCGGTCGGTAACGCCCGCCATGGGGGCGACAAACACCTGATTGGGAAGTGACCAAGAGCCGATATGCATGCCGGGATTTTAGCAGCAGCATGGGCGGCGCCTAGTGGAAATGATTGGGTCAGGTCAGCTGCGCATGCCCTGCAATAGGTGGCGGGCCAGCGTGTTGCGCAGCGGAGGGATTGCGTCAAGCCCAAGCAACGCTAATCCGCAGCCATGTTCAACCAGCGGATTGCCGGTCGTGAAAATGCGTGGCAGCGTATCGGTGATGGCCGCGCTAAGCCAGCGATCACGTTTTCTTTGCTTTACAAAACGCTGCAGATACGGCGTGGGGTTTTGGTTGGTACGAGCCAGCCACGGTGTCAGGGCGATGGCTAACTGCGCCACATCGCGCAGCCCCAGATTCAGGCCCTGCCCGGCAACAGGGTGCAGGGTTTGTGCGGCATTGCCAATGGCCACGGTGCGTTCATTCACAAGCAGCGGGCCAGCGTGCAGAGACAAGGGAAATACATGCCGGGGGCCGATGCTTTGCAGCCGGCCAAGCCGGTCTCCGAAGTGATCATTCAGTGCTGTGCTGAAGGCTGCGTCGTCAAGTTTGTGCAAATGGGCAGCCTGCTCAGGCGGACAGCACCATACAACCGCCTGAATGTCGGGCGACTGGGGGTGGGGCAGCACTGCCAGCGGCCCCTGGCGTGTGAAGCGTTCGTAAGCCCAGCCGGGCTGCGGCTGGCTGGCCGATACGGTGGCAAGCAGGGCATGCTGGTTATAGTGGCGCTCCAAACCCTGTGGCCTGCGGCCATGTGATTGAACCGCCACAGGTGCACTGATGGAGCCGTCCGGGCTGTGCGTGACGGCCTTGCCGGCAACCAGGACAGGGTGTGAGGTCGTATCGGACACAAGGGTGACACCACTGGCCGTCAGGCGTTGATGCAGCGTTTGCAGTAACCCCTGGTATGGCACCACGCTGCCCAGCCGGGGAACATTGAGGTCGCGATGATCAATGACAGTGCGGCCCAAACGATGGCGCTGCGACACATGTACGGTCAGGATGTCGGCGGCGCTGGCCGGCCAGACATCGAGCTGCTGCAGGAAAGCCCTGCTGCCATGGTTGATGGCCAGTGTGCGCGGATCGGGAGAGGCGTTGCGCGATTGGGTCTGTGTGGGTGCCGTAAACTCGCCTACTAGGGCGATGCGTTCGGGGCGAGAGGTTTTGGCGGCAAGCGCAAGGGCTAGGGCACAGCCGGTGGGCCCAGACCCGTGGATAATGATATCGTGCGTGGTTGAAGACATGGTCGCGCTATCTGGTCTGGACTACAATCTAGTGCTATGTGCCTGATGGATGTCGGGTATTTGCGTTGCCGCAACAAAGGCTGTTTGTTTCATGGAAGATTCCAGTTTTCCGGCTGCTCATCGTAATAAGGTTGTCGTTGCATGGCTGGCCAGCCTGCTTGGCCTGTTCAGTGCGCATTGGTGGTATCTGGGCCGTCGGCACGCCTGGCTCATGACCACATTTTCGGTGGTCATGCTCATGTTGGCCCAATTCTACCCGGTCTGGTGGGACAACATTCCATTCTTGTTGCTGCTGCTGCCTGTTTCTGCCGGGATTATCGAGTCTCTGGTATTTGCCCTGACGCCCGACGACAAGTTCGACCAGCGTTATAACCCGGGCTCCGAGCAGCAAACCCAAACCGGGTGGGATGCCGTGATTGCGGCGATTGTGACGACGTTCCTGGGGGGCACCGTCATCATCTTTGGCATTGCCATGGTGGTAATGCACGTCTACACAGCTATGGGCTGGCTGGACGATTACATATACTGAATTCGCATGGATGCATCGCTGCTGCGCCTGGTTCTTGACTGGCTGACGCCGTGGGAGTTTTCGCCCACCCTCATTGCCGCTTTTGTGATTGGGTGTGTCCTGTTTGTGCGGGGCACCCGGGTGCGTCGCGTCGGCAAAGCACGGCAGGGCATGTTCTGGTTTGGCATGCTCTTGCTGTACCTGTCGCTGCATACACGCATCGACTATTATTCAGAGCGGCTGTTTTTTGCCCATCGCTTGCAGCATCTGGTGTTGCATCACCTTGGGCCGTTGCTGGTGATGGCCGCCTATCCTGGTCAGGTAATGCGTGCAGGCCTGTCGTTAGCCTGGCGCGGCCACCTGCGAAGTTTTCAGCGCAGTCTGGCGGGTCGCATACTAATCGGGGTATTGACCAACCGTTTCCTGGTGCCGCTGCTGTTCGTTGTCCTGGTACTGGGCTTTTTGATTCCGGTGGTGCAGTTTTACTCTATGCTCGACTGGCGTCTGTATCGATTAATGAACTGGTCCGTCGTGATCAGTGGGTTCATGTACTGGAACCTGATTCTTGATCGCCGGCCCAGCCCGCCTGCTGCCATGTCTCCAGGCGGCAGGGTACTGTCCCCTGTGATTACTACCGTGCCACAAATGATCACCGGCGCCGTTATCACTTTTACCGAGCGTGACATCTATCCCATTTTTGACCTGTGTGGGCGTGCCATCCCCGGCATGTCGGCGGTTACCGACCAGGCCATTGGCGGCCTGACCATGTGGGTGGTTGCCGGCCTGATTGAGGTGTTTGGCCTGCTTTATGCATTATCAACGCTCATGCGGCTATCGGCCCGTGGCCGACTACGGCGCCCCGATCGCAAGCGGCGGCTTGCTCAGCCACGCTCATCCCAGGCCGTGCCATAATTCTTGTAAATCAACTGTAGGGTGTGGCGTTTGACAGGAGTAACTGCGACATGACTGTATGCACTGTCTTGTCCAAAAAACGGCATGTGGCTGTTGTGCTGGCGGCATCGCTGGCACTGGCGCCCATGCCTGTGCCGGCCCAGCCTACCGGTGTGCCCAGCATGGGCGCTGCGTCATCGGCCGAACTGTCGCCATCGCTGGAGCGCACGCTGGGCAATGCCATCATGGAGCAGGGCAGGCGCGATCCCGACTATATCGATGACCCTGACGTCAGCCAGTACCTGACCGACATGGGGCGTGAGCTGCTCAAACAGGCCTCGGGGGCCGCCGGCCATCAGGTCAACGTGTTTGGCCTGCGTGATCCGGACATTAATGCCTTTGCCTTGCCTGGCGGCCATATTGGCATTCATAGTGGCCTGGTCACCAGTGCACGCTCCGAATCCGAGCTGGCGTCGGTATTGTCCCACGAGATTGCACACGTTCTGCAGCGTCATATTGCCCGCGGCATGACTCGTAGCTCGCAAAGCAACCACATTTTGCTTGCCTCGTTGGCTGGCGCTTTGCTGGCCGCCCTGTCCGGTAGTGGCGATCTGGCCATGGGGGTGGCGGCATTCGGCCAGGCGGCAGCGGTCGATCGCCAGCTCGGGTTTTCCCGTCAGGCCGAACAAGAGGCCGACCGAGTTGGTCTGCAAATGATGACGCGTGCTGGCTATGACCCTCGTGGTATGGCACAAATGTTTGGCCGGCTGGCGCGCTCCAGCAGCTTGAACGAGGGTGTGGGCGGTAACGTCTATGCCCGCACACACCCGTTATCCGTGCAGCGGCTGTCGGACATCGAGAGCCGCATTCAGGACTCGGCCCGCTCCCATCAAGACAATCCGGCTTTCTGGTTTGTGCGCGCCAAACTGCTCGTGATCCAGGCACGGGCCGGGCGTGCCAGCAGCCAGTGGATTGACGCCCTGCGTCGTGCTGCTGATCAGGGCAGTGGGGTTGAGCAGGCGGCTGCGCAATATGGCCTGGCGTTTGCCGCGCTCAAGCAAAAAAATCCAGATCAGGCCAGGCGTGAGTTGGAGGCGATAGCCACCGAGTTCAGGCAGACACCCCAGGTGGACGCGCTGTCCGTGGCGATTGCATCGTCCTTGGACGAGCGCGATGAAGCGCTTGAGCAAGCCCGGGAAGCCTGGCAGCGCTGGCCGCGTAGCCAGTCCGTTGCGCTGGCTCTGGCGCAAGCCTTGCAAAACGCGGGCCATGATGATGAAGCTGTGCAGTTCTTGGCTGATCGCATCAAACAGTGGCCCGATATGTCCAATTTGCATCGTTTTCAAGCTCAGAGCTATGAGCGCCTGGATAAGAAAATTGCAGCCCGGCGCGCCATGGCGCAGTATTACGAGGACACAGGGGCGCTACCAACTGCCGTAGAACACCTGCAACAGGCGCGCGGCCTGACTGACGATTTTTATCTGCAATCGGAACTGGACGTAGAAATTCGGGAACTGAAGGAAAGACTGGTCTCGCAGCGGGCGTTGCTGAAGCGCTTTGAGAAATCGGGCTAGCCAGGCACGCCAGGCTTCAGGCCGACTCGAAAAACGTCAATAAACGTTGTGCCAGCCACCCTAGATGGCCGGGGTACCGTCCCGTCACAAACCCTACGTGGCCCCCATGCCTGGGTTGATGCAAGACAACCTGGTCCGAGCAATCGGCTGCCTCGGGCAACGACCAGGCGGGTACAAAGGGGTCGTTGCGGGCATTAAGAATCAGGGTGGGCACCTGTATGCGTTTCAGGACCGGTTTGCTTGATGCCCGCGTCCAGTAATCCAACACATCCCGAAACCCATGAACCGGTGCGGTGTAGGCATCATCAAATTCGTGCAATGTCCGGCTGGCGGCGACGCGCTGGCTATCAAAAACATCGGGAAACTGGCGGGCTTTTTCCTGCATTTTGGTCTTCATAGTCCGCAAAAAGTGGGGCGTATATAGCCATCGTCCCATCAGGCTGCGAGACAACTGATGGCCGCAGGCAACCAGGTCCATGGGGCTGGATATGGCGGCCGCAGCATGAATGCCGGATATGGCGCCCGGTTCTTCACCCAGATAACGCAGCATGGCATTGCCGCCCAGCGAAACGCCGGCCAGGTGCCAGTGGGCGTGAGGCAGGGCATGCTTCACTGTGTCGATCATGAAAGCGACATCAGCGGTATCGCCAGAATGGTAGGCACGCGCAAGGCGGTTGGGCGTGCCCGAACACCCACGAAAGTGCGCAATGGCGACTATCCATCCGTGCTCATGGAAGGTTTGTGCAAGGGTTTGGGCATAGGAACTGTTGCTGCTGCCTTCCAGGCCATGAAACAGCAGTAGTGCAGGTGAGCCCGGCTTGATGGGGCCGCTGGGTACAGCCGTCCAGTCAAAGTCGATAAAGTCGCCATCCAGAGTTTCGGCGCGGTGACGGATAAAACGATAGCGGGGCCGTGTGGCCAGATGCGCTGCATGGATGGTTTGCAAATGCCCCCCTGGCAACCATGCCGGACGGGGGAAGGGGGTGGAATCAATGCGGGCAGGCATGCTGTTGGCCTGCCCGGACTGGCAATCTGTAAGGCCCTTTATTTGTTGCTGCTGGCCGGTGTGGGATCAAGCTCGTAGCGTGCGCTGCAGTAGGGGCATCGTGCATGGCCGTCTTCTTGGATTTCAATGTAGACACGGGGATGCATGCTCCATAACGGGGCTTTTGGCCCCGGGCAGTACAACGGTAGATCAGTGTGCTGGATGGTAATGGGTTGATCCAGGGGAGTATCAATGTCGCGTTCGCTGCTCATGAGGTGTCCTGTAAAACGTGGGCCGGGCCGTTGTGTGATCAGTTACCGGAAACAGGGGTTAACCAGTGATCATAACGGCTGTTTTTACCGTTGACGATGTCGAAAAATGCCTGTTGCAGTTTTTTGGTGACTGGGCCACGGTGGCCTTCGCCAATCGTGCGGCCATCGACCTCGCGAATGGGGGTCACTTCGGCTGCCGTTCCGGTAAAGAAGGCTTCGTCCGCCAGGTAGACATCGTCACGGGTGATGCGCGCCGTAATCAGGGGGATGCCCAGATCTGCAGCCAGCGTATGCACAGTGGAACGTGTGATGCCGGTAAGTGCAGAGGCAATTTCCGGTTCGTACAGTACACCGTTTTTAACAATGAACAGGTTTTCTCCGGCGCCTTCTGCGACAAAGCCGTCGGTATCCAGCAGTAGCGCCTCGTCATAGCCGTGCTCAACCGCTTCGGTGTTGGCCAGGATGGAATTGGCATAGGTGCTGGCTAGCTTGGCCCGTGGCATGGTGACATTCACGTGCTGGCGCGCGAAAGACGATACCTTGACGCGAATGCCTTTTTCTATGGCTTCTTCGCCCAGGTAGGCGCCCCACGACCAGGCTGCGACGGCAACGTGCACGGTGGCGCCTTTGGGGGACACGCCCATGCGTTCAGAGCCGTAGAACACGAGCGGACGAACGTAAGCCGACTCCAGCCCGTTGCTGCGTACGGCTTCGATCTGGGCAGCGTTGATGGTGTCTTTGTCGTAAGGGATGGGCATTTGGTAAATGCGCGCCGAATTGAACAGGCGATCGGTGTGATCCTGCAGACGAAAGATAGCTGTGCCGCGGGCGGTGTTGTAAGCGCGCAGGCCTTCGAACACAGCCAGCCCATAATGAAGCGAATGCGTGAGCACATGAGTGGTGGCGTCACGCCACGGGACCAGCTGGCCGTCATACCAGATGTATCCATCGCGGTCAGACATTGACATAATGTTGTTCTCCCAGAAATGATGGTTGATTGTACCAATTCCCGCATCGTTACAATAAAGGATTACCAGGCAAACGACGCAGTGTCGTCGTGTGGCCGCGGAACGAGACGGATACTTATATGAACCGGTTGGCAAGGCGTGTTTCTGATCCGGCCAGATGGGCGTTTATGCTGGGGCTGCACGAGGCCCGTACCCCTTTGGTCGCCATTGGAACGTGGGCCTTTGTGACGGGTATCGCCATGGTCAAGACGGGCATGACAGAAGGCATGGCCGTGCTCATGACGCTGCTGGTCTATGCGGGTTCGGCACAGCTTACTGCACTGCCACTCATGGAAGCCGGCGCGCCAGTCTGGCTCATATTCCTGGCCGGCATGGTTGTGAATGTGCGCTTCGTTATTTTTGGTGCCGCGCTGCAGCCGTTTTTTCAGCGCTACAAGTTATGGCAGCGTGCTGTCATAGGTTTTCTGATCAGTGACGTAGCGTTCGTTCTGTTTATTGCCCGTTACGGCAATGCACGCAAAATCGGCACAACGCGCCAGCTCTGGTATTTTCTGGGCATGATCATCCCCTGCTGGATCGTCTGGAACGTCATGTCGATACTGGGTGTGTATCTGGGTGGGCTGGTGCCCCAAAGCTGGGGGCTCGATTTCGCAGCCGTGCTGGCATTGCTGGCGATTGTGGTCCCACTGGTGCGGGGCCGTCCCATGATCATGTGTTTACTGGTGGCATCAGTTGTGGCCTGGGCGGGCCAGGTGTTGCCGCTGCGGCTGGGGCTGGCGGCAGCCGTCATTGCCGGCGTGGTTGCCGGCGTAGCGGCTGAACAGCACGTACAGCGCGGCAGCACAAAAGGAGCAGGCCATGACTGACGCATACGTCCTGACCGTCATTGCGTTGCTGTGTCTGTGCAGTATTCTGACCCGATGCGGTTATTTGGTGTTTGGGCACCGCTTCCCGCTGTCTGACCGTGTCCGGCGTACCTTACGTTATGCGCCCGTTGCTGCACTGGTGGCTATTATTATTCCCGAGTTGCTGCCCTTGTCAGCCAGCCCCACCGCTCTGATTAATCCGCGGTTGCTGGCCGGTGTTGCGGCGGTTGTCCTGTTTGTGCGTACCCGTAATGCCATGGCTGTGATTGTGGGCGGCATGCTGGCGCTATGGGCGTTCCGGTTGTTGTTTTCCGTCTGATTTTAACGACAGATTGGCCGGAATCCGCACGTCTTGGCCAGATGTCCGGTGGATATACCGATTGAACACAACAGCCTGCGTTAAACTGACGCATGACAAGCGCGGCCTGTTGCCGTGCCATACACATCAATGACAGATAAAACCTCAACCAATACTTCCCCCAGTTTTTCCGACTTCGGCCTGCATCCACAAATCCTCCAGGCTATATCCGAAACCGGCTACACATCGCCAACACCCATTCAGGCCCAGGCTTTACCCGTGGTTATGGATGGTCGGGATGTCATGGGTGCAGCACAAACGGGAACCGGGAAAACCGCTGCTTTTACGCTGCCCATCCTGCACCGGCTGCTGCCGCTGGCCAACACCAGTGCGTCGCCGGCCCGGCACCCTGTACGCGCCCTTATCCTGACGCCTACGCGCGAGTTGGCTGACCAGGTTGCCGATAATGTCAGCAACTACTGCAAGCATACTCCGCTGCGTTCTGCCGTGGTGTTCGGCGGTGTCGACATCCACCCGCAGCGCGATGCCTTGCGCCGGGGCTGCGAAATCCTCATTGCCACACCAGGCAGGCTGCTCGACCATGTTGAACAGCGCAACGTCAATCTGGGCCAGGTAAGCATATTGGTGCTGGACGAAGCCGATCGCATGCTCGATATGGGCTTTCAGCCCGACCTTGAGCGCATCGTCAATTTATTGCCAAAGCAACGCCAGGGGCTGCTTTTTTCGGCCACATTCAGCCGTGAAATCCGCCGGCTGGCTCGCAGCTTCCTTAATGATCCGGTTGAAATCGAGGTTGCTGCCTCAAACGCCACCGCCGATACGGTCACCCAGGTGGCCTGCGCAGTCAGTCGCGATCGCAAACGCAGCGCAGTCACGCATCTCATCCAGTCGCGCGGCCTCAAGCAGGTCATTGTCTTTTCCAATACCAAAATAGGTACTGGCAGGCTGGCTCGCGAACTGCAGCGCGATGGCATTAAGGCCGAATCCATCCATGGTGACAAAAGCCAAGGCGACCGCACCAAGGCGCTGGACGGTTTCAAGGCGGGTGAGATCGATGTGCTGGTTGCCACTGACGTGGCGGCACGTGGGCTCGATATAGCCGGAGTTCCTTGCGTAATTAATTACGACCTGCCATTTAACCCCGAAGACTATGTGCATCGTATTGGTCGAACAGGGCGTGCGGGTGCGCTGGGCGAAGCCATTGCTCTGTATACCCCCGAAGAAGAAAAACAGCTGCTCGACATCGAAAAGCTCATCGGCACCACAATTACCCGTGAACAGCTTGACGTGCCGGCGCCCCAACCCCGTGGCCGCCGTGGCCAAGGGGGGCGCTCCAGGTCATCAGCGCCATCCCAGCCGCCTGTTGACCCGTTTTTTCTGAAACCCTACGAGCCTGAGCCAGCCAGCAAGGAAGCCAAGGCATCGGATGCCAAGGATAGGACACGTCAGGATCAGTCACGCAAGCGTAAAGTGGGCGTGTTGCTAGGGGGCTAGGCAGCCAGCGCCTCGTACAATGATGGCGGCCCGTCGGCAAAGGTCTGCCCTGACGCTTCAAATTCCTTGATCAGGCGATCAAGGTGGCCCCTATAAGGCAGCTGCTCACCAAAAAACACGTTGCCCCGACGGTTTTGCAGCAAGATCGTCGGGAAGTTCTCGACATCCTCATCGCCCAATAGCTCGGGGTGTTCTTCGATATCAATCCATATAAAGGGGTGATCGGGCCACTGTGCGGCCACTGCGTCGAAGTCTTCCTGGTAGGAACGGCAGGTGTCGCACCAGGCGGCACAGTAGCAAACGACCAGCAGGTCGGTGACGGGATTGGTCAGCCTGGATACGAGTGCATCAGGATGATCCGGATTGTAGACAGTCATAGGGCAAAGGCTGGAAAGATTGATTTATGATGTGCGTTTGTGTTGAAGAAGTGTGATGTCAGTGATGAATAATGCGGGACCCGCCTCGTCGCGGGGCAGCTTGCCAGGCCCCGTCGGCTTTGCTGCTGTCGGTCTGGCATTCAGGCGTGCCGTTGTGTCGCAAATCCATCCCAAGATGTTGGCGGCGCTGTTAATGCCGTTTGCCATCGCTTTGCTTGGAGCCATTGTACTGCTCTGGGGGTTTTGGACACCCCTGACCGGCTGGCTGGATGACCAGGCATCGCAGTGGGACGTGGTCAACCATATTGATCAGTGGATGCTCGCCATCGGCTGGGTGTCGGTCAAGCTGTATGCTGTACCTGTCATGGCTGCAGCCATCCTGTTGCCTATGGCCGGCATTTTGGGTCTGGTCATTGCCGCGATATTTGTGATGCCCATCGTGTTGCGGCATATTGAGCGCCGGCAATACACTGACGTGGCCCGCCAGGGCCAGCACGCCGTCACAGTCGGGGCCTGGAATGCCGTCGTCGTGGGCGTGGTGTTTGTGATTGGCTGGGGGCTGACCATGCCATTGTGGCTATTTCCACCCCTGGCTTTGGTGCTGCCGGTTTTTTGGTGGGCATTTGCGTTCAACCGCATCATGCGTGTTGACGCGATGGTTGAGCATGCAACGGCTATCGAACGCAGACAATTATGGCGCCGTCATAACGCGTCGTACTGGCTTATTGGCCTGTTGTTGTCATTGTTGAATCTTTTGCCACCCATGTGGCTTGTATTGCCCGTTTTCTCGGCACTTGTTTTTGCCCATTTTAGCCTGGAAGCCTTGCGTCAGTATCGACACCATACAGGCTCCAGTGTTGTCGGGGGCACGCCGGAGCAGGAATCAGACAAGGGGGCCTGACATGGCTGAACCGACCTTCCGTTTACTTATTATTGGCGACGAAATTCTGTCGGGACGCCGCCAGGACAAGCACTTTCCACACATTGTGCAACTGTTGAGCCAGCGTGGCCTGGCGTTGAGCAGTGCCGAAATCATTTCGGATAACCGCGAAGACATTGTTCGTACACTGACACGCAGTTTCGACTCGGACGATATTGTGTTTTGCTGCGGTGGGATCGGCGCCACCCCCGATGACCAGACGCGCCAGGCGGCTGCAGCAGCGCTGGACTTACCGCTTGAACATCATCCCGAGGCAGCCCGCCTCATTGCGGGGCGCTGTGCCCAGATGGCTCAGCGGGGCCAGGGCACTGCGGATATGTCTGATCCGGAAAACCAGCAGCGTCTGCAGATGGGGGTATTTCCACAGGGTGCCCAGATTGTGCCTAATACCTACAATGACATTCCCGGGTTTTTTATTCGCGAACATACGTTTGTGCCTGGCTTTCCGGTCATGGCGTGGCCCATGATCGAATGGATGCTTGATAACCGGTACGCTGATCTGCACAACAAGACCCCGGCCATTGAAATCTCGTTTCGTGTATGCGGGTTGCCGGAATCCCGCATTACCCCAGCCCTGGAGACCGTTGAGCAGCGCTGGCAGGGCATGCAGACTTTCAGTCTGCCAAGTGTGGGCGGTCACGATCGGCCTCATATCGAGCTGGGTGTCAAAGGTCAGGCTGGCCACGTGGCCCAGGCGCTCGACTGGCTACGTGCGCAAGCCCTGTCCCTGGGCGGAGAAATCATGCCAGATTGATTGTCTGGTGGTGGTGCTGCAACGCGCGGCCCGGTTGAAGCGGGATTTTCTGCCATACTGTGTTGCAGTATCCAGGGGTTTTTCATAACATGCAATATGTTGCATTGCATCATAAAGAATATGGCCTCAACCGTCACACAACCCTCCCCATCAGCCGCTACTGCGCCGCAAGCACGCGGAACAACGTTTCTGAACGGCCAATCCGTCACCATTCAGGTGCTTGAGCGAGCCATGCGGCTGCTTGATGCCCTGGCGCATCGTACGGAGCCGGTGCCTCTTAAGGATTTGGCCTCTGCTACAGGGCTGCACCCTTCAACCGCACATCGTATTCTTAACGACCTGGTTGCCGGCCGCTATGTCGAGCGCATCGACAGCGGTACCTACCGGCTGGGCATGCGCTTGCTTGAACTGGGTTCGCTGGTCAAGGGGCGGCTCAATGTGCGGGAGGTGGCCATCGAGCCAATGCGCGAACTGCACCGCCAAACCGGACAGACGATCAATCTGTCTTTGCAGCAGGGCGACGAGATTGTCTATATAGAGCGTGCCTGGAATGAATACTCCGGTATGCAGGTGGTACGGGCTATCGGTGGCCGGGCGCCCCTGCATCTGACCTCGACAGGCAAGCTGTTCCTGTCGGCCTGCAATGCCCGGCAGATTCGGGCCTATGCCATGCGTACGGGGCTGGCCGGGGCCACTCGCAATAGCATCACCCAAGCGGATGAGCTTGAGCGCGAACTGGCTCTGGTTCGCAGGCTGGGCTATGCACGTGATAACGAAGAACTCGAACTGGGGGTGCGTTGCCTGGCTGCGGGCGTTTACGACGATAGTGGCTTGTTGCAGGCAGGCTTGTCCATTTCTGCGCCGGCTGACCGGTTGCGCGAAGAATGGGTGCCTATCATGATGCGCATTGCACGACAGATCTCAACCCGCCTGGGTTATGAGTCTGCCTGACCTGAAATATAAATTGTGCGTTGCACAAAAAATAGTTGACAGCCGTTGATTTGATTGGTAAATTGACAATTGTGCATCGCAACATAATTGTCCCGGCATGGTGCCGGAATAGCTAACGAGCCGTACGCGGTCCTCGTCTCCAACACAACAGGTCATCATTATGAATACATTTTCTCAACAAGTTTTTGCAGGTCAGCAGGCGTCGCTTGACAACCTGCTGGCTGTACAGGGGTCCGTACTTAGCAGCTTTGAAAAGCTGATGGATCTGAACATTCGCGCACTCAAGTCCTCGTTTGACGAGGTTAGCGAACAGTCCCGGGCTGCCGCCAAACTGCAGGACGCCCAAGAGGCTTTCACATTCACGACCGCATTGTTTCAGCCCAACACTGAAAATGCGCTGTCCTACAGCCGTCACGTTTATGACATTTTGTCCGGCCTGCAAATTGACGTCACCCGCCTGACTGAAACGCAGTTCGAGCAATTTCAGCAACAGGTCAATGACGCCATCGAGCAGCTCGCCAAGACCGCTCCTGCAGGATCAGAGGGTGCCGTAGCGCTGCTGAAGTCTTCCTTGGCATCTGCCAACAACGCTTACCAGAACGTGACACGTTCGGCGCGTCAGGCAGCTGAAGTCGCCGAGAAAAACTTTACTGCAGCCAGCGACGCAACGATCAAGGCAGCACGTGATGCCGCTAAAACCGGTGCCAAAGCTACTGCAGCCAAGTAACGAAAGCATCACGATGGGGTGAAAACACCCATGGCAGGGGTCTGACATTGTTGTAATGTCCCACTGTCATCAAACGCCCGGCCTGTGCCGGGCGTTTTTATTTTGTACGGTGATTCCCGTTCAGGGCGGCATTCGGTAGAATCATTGCCATGACCTCGGATGCCTCTGCCTTTTATTTTCCTGCTCCTCGTGCACAGCGGTTTTGCAGCCAATGTGGCACGCCAATCAGCCAAATCGTTCCGCCAGACGACAACCGGCTCAGGGACGCTTGCGGTCGTTGCGGTGCTGTCCATTATCAAAACCCGCGCAATGTGGTGGGGGTGCTGCCCATTTGGCAAGACAAAGTCCTGTTGTGCCGCCGCGCCATCGAGCCGCGCTACAACACATGGACGTTGCCTGCCGGCTTCATGGAGTTGGGTGAAACCACCGCACAGGGTGCCATGCGCGAGACTCAGGAAGAGGCGGGCGCCCAGATCGAGCTAGGCTCACTCTACACCATCATTGACGTTCCCCACGCCGACCAGGTGCATTTCTTCTATCTGGCCCGGGTGCTCAGCCCCAAGCTGTATCCAGGCCCTGAAAGCCTGGATGCCCGTTTCTTTGGGCTCGATCGCATTCCTTGGGACGAACTGGCATTTCGCACGGTTGCCACAACACTCGAGCACTACATGGCCGATGTGTCGGAAGGCTCCTTTCCCATGCGCCATTACGATATAGGCAGTCCGGTACCTACCACTCCTGTTTGAACAAGCCTACGCCATGCACACATTAACCTGGCTGGATACCGATACGCCCCTGCCCAGCCCCCGGCAGGCTCCGCGTCATGGCTTGCTGGCAGCAGGGGTCGATCTATCGACGGAACGGTTGGCGGAAGCCTACGGAAAAGGTCTGTTTCCCTGGTACGA
>DAHVSI010000081.1 GCA_027324645.1 Castellaniella sp.
CGTGCAGTACCTGCTGGTCGATGAATATCAAGACACCAACCTGTGCCAATACCGACTGGTGCAACAGCTGGCCGGGGACCGCGCGATGCTCACGGCGGTGGGGGATGATGACCAGGCCATCTACGCCTGGCGCGGTGCTACTGTTGACAACCTGATGCGGCTGACCAAAGACTATCCTGCGACACGGCTTATCAAGCTTGAGCAGAACTATCGCTCGGTTCAGCGTATTCTGGCTGCGGCCAACCAGGTAATTTCCCATAACGAGACAGTATTTGGCAAGAAGCTCTGGTCTGATTTGGGCATCGGCGAAGCCATCCAGATTACGCCGATGGAGTCAGACCGCGCCGAGGCTGAGTCCATTGCCATGCGCCTGTCCGCTGCGCGCTTTGATCGCCAGGCCCAGTGGCGGGATTTTGCCGTGCTGTACCGCAGTAACCATCAGGCGCGCGTGCTGGAGCAGGCGCTGCGCAATATCCGCATACCCTACACGGTGGCAGGCGGCCAAAGTTTCTTTGATCGTGCCGAGATACGTGACGTGCTGGCCTACTTGCGCCTCATCGCCAATGACGCCGACGATCCGGCTTTTCTCAGGGCTGTGACAACCCCCAGAAGGGGCATAGGGCAGACAACGCTCAAAGCGCTGGGTGAGTTTGCACAACAACAGGGCGTGTCGCTTTTTGAGGCGGTATTTCAGGCATCGTCGCAAGAACTGCTTTCCGCGCGTGCCCAATCGTCATTGGATCGTTTTGTTGCCTGGGTGCAGGCCTACCAGGAGCGGGCTTCAGGCAAGTCCACTCTGCCAGCGGCGTCGGCATCCGGCATCCTGCCCGGCATGCAACCTGCAAGCGGGCCCGTGGCAGTGGATCAGCAGGTGCCCGATACGGCCGGGGCGCTCATCGAAGATCTGTTGTCAGATGTCCGCTATGAAGCCTGGCTATACGACACGCTTGACGAGAAGCCGGCTCGCAAACGCTGGCAAAATGTGTGCGAACTCGTGCAATGGCTGGCGCGTAAGGCGGATGACGACGAGCTCACGCTGCTGGAACTGATTCAGCATGTAGCTCTGGTAACTATGCTGGAGCGCCAGGACGAGGACGATCCGGATACCGTGCGACTGTCTACGCTGCACGCTGCCAAGGGCTTGGAGTATCCCCACGTCTACCTGATTGGTGTAGAGGAAGGCCTGCTGCCGCATGCAGGCAAGGATGAGGACGACGTGACGGAAGAAGAAGCAGAACGCTTGCTGATGCTGCGCATTCAGGAGGAGCGGCGCCTGATGTACGTGGGCATCACCCGTGCGCAAAAAAGCCTGCACTTAAGCTGGTGTCGCACACGCCGTAGGGGCAGGGAACAGGTGGCGTGTGAGCCATCCCGTTTTGTCTCTGAAATGGGGTTGTCTTCAGGGGCCGGCGTGCCGGGTGACCAGCAAGATGAGGCGTTAAGCCCGCGAGCACGGCTTGACCGGCTCAAAACCTTGCTGGCCCCGACAAAGCCGGATTAATCCAGGTCGTGGATCATGTATTCGATGGCAGCTTCGACTTCTTCGTCGCTGGCATCGCTACCGCCACGTGGCGGCATGGCGCCCACACCCTCAATAGCGTTTTTCAGCATGGCATCCATGCCGGTTTCAATGTAGGGTTCCCAATCTTCTTTGCTGCCGGTCTTGGGTGCGCCGGCAACCCCTTGGGCGTGGCAGGTCAGGCAAACTGCGTCATACAGCTTTTCGCCTGCAGGGTCCAGTTCGGCCTCGTCGGAGTCAGCAGCATCTTCGCCTTCATCGTCATCGCTGGCGGCCTTGTCTTCACTGTCTGCGTCATCAGCATCCGTATCGCCGGCGGATTCATCGCTGTCGTCTGAGTCGGCCGCAGCAGCATCGTCACCATTTTCATCGGCATCGGCATCGTCTTCAGCTTGCTGATCGTCGCTGTCATCAGAAGTTGCCTGGTCGTCTTCGTCTGCAGCGTCCTGCGTATCGTCAGCTTCCGTGGCCTTGTCGTCAGCAGCCTCTTCATCGGGCTCGTCAAATGAGCCGCCTGATTCATTGGCCATGTACACGACGGCCCGGGTGACTTCCAGGTCGCTGAGGTTGGCATTGCCGCCACGCGGTGGCATGGCGCCCTTGCCCTCAATGGCAATTCTTACCATTTCGTCCAGACCGCTGTCGATAAGTGAGGCCCAGTCGCCTTCATCGCCCAATTTGGGCGCACCAGCCACGCCGGCGCTGTGGCACGAGGCACAGGTAGCTTCAAAGACCTCTTCGCCAGTCATGGTTTCTTCTTCTGCATCGGCATCAACCAGCTTGAAGCCGGCCACTGGTTGGATGCGTTCGGCAATGGCTTCGGGGGTTTGTGCCGAACTGCCTGCGCCCATGGAAGAGCTGAATGAGGCCAGATTAACCAACAGGATAATGATGGAAATTGGGATGACAAAAGCCAGGACGACAGTAATCATTAACTGCCGGGGCGTTTTTATCGGGCCTTGGGATTCATTCGGTACTTCTTCGACGGGTTCTGACTTGTTTTGCATAATTGAATCCTGCGTGTTCCGGAACCAGGTGCCGGGCTGGTGTTAAATATATAGAATGCAGGCGCAATGCGCCGGGCCACACCAGGCAAACTGGCGTCACGCCCCAAAGCGCAGATTATAACCAGCATGTCACGGCCTGCCTATCGGAAAAAACGCGCTACAATAGAAAGCTTCGCGCCCGTAGTTCAATGGATAGAATGAGAGTCTCCGAAGCTCTAGATCCAGGTTCGATTCCTGGCGGGCGCGCCAGGCACCATCATGGCGTGCTAGCGCAAGTTTGGTGTTGTGCCCATCGCTTGCCCCATCTGTACCGGCATGCCCGCTTCCCAGCCGGCCTCAAACTCTACGCGGCCTGGCTCATACACAAGCACAACGGTAGAACCCAGCTGGAAGCGGCCCATTTCTTCGCCTTTTTTCAGGGTGGGGGCATCCGGCCCCTGGTAGTCAATATGTTGAAGTTGCCCATTGCGCGTGGTGTTGACGATGCCGTGCCAGACGGTGCCGATGCTTCCCACAATGGTGGCACCCACCAGCACCAGGGCAAACCGCCCCAGCTCTTCGGATTCAAATAAACACACCACGCGTTCGTTGCGTGCAAACAGCTCCGGAATGGTCGCTGCTGTGGCCGGATTGACGGAAAACAGGTTGCCCGGAATGTGAGTCATGGAAAGCAGGCGTCCGTCACAAGGCATATGCACACGATGGTAATCGCGTGGGCTGAGGTAAATGGTGGCAAATGCGCCATCGCAAAACGCCTGTGCCAGTGGATCGTCCTTTTTACAGCCCAGCAGGGCCGATACCGTATAGTGGTGGCGTTTGGCCTGAAGAATCTGGTTTTGCTGAATAGGCCCGAACTGGCTGACGATGCCGTCAGCGGGGCAAACCAGGGCGGTGTCTGCCAGCGGCCGGGCTCCGTCTTTCAGTGCCCGGGTAAAAAAGTCGTTAAAGCTTTTGTATGTGTGAATGTTGGACTCTGCAGCCTGGGTCATGTCCACGTTGTAGCGCTGTACAAACCAGGCAATGAAGCGCGTGGTCAGCCAGCCTGCGTGCCAGTTGGCCATGCGGCCGGCCAGCCGGGTCAGCATCTGCTTGGGTAGCAGGCGTTGCAGATGGGCTGAACGCAGTTGGGATGCGGTAGGTTCAGTCATAGTGGGTAAGGAAATGGCAATAACGTGCGCCAGCCACATCAGCGCTTTGTGCTGGCAAAGACTCTTGAGTGTATTCTAGAATCATGAGGGACAAGATGATGAACGTTAGCGTTGCTGCCGGCGCAGCCAAGTGGGGTTACTAACAATGGCATGGGAACAGTGGCTGGCCTATTTCGTGGCATGCTGGATCATTTGTCTGTCACCGGGCGCCGGCGCAGTCGCCTCTATGTCTGCAGGGCGCAAATGCGGCTTTCGGCGGGGGTACTGGAATGTGCTGGGCCTGGAAGTGGCTTTGGTGCTTCAGATTGTCATTGTGGCAGCGGGCCTGGGGGCCATTCTGGCAACATCCAGCGTTGCTTTTGCCGCCATAAAGTGGCTGGGCGTAGCCTACTTGTTGTACCTGGGCTGGCAGCAATGGTTTGCCCATACACAATCCCAGCAGGAAGTAGCCGTGGATGGCCGTCTTGTCAGTCGGACACGTTTGGTGGCCCGGGGGTTCCTGGTGAACATGAGCAACCCCAAGGCCATTGTGTTTTTTCTTGCTGTCTTGCCGCAGTTCTTGGACCCGGGTCGCGCACTGTTCATGCAATATGTATGGCTAACCGTCACCATGGTGGTTGTTGATTCCGTTGTTATGGCCGGCTACACAGGGCTTGCCTCACGTTTGTTGCAAACACTTCGGTCGCCGCGTCAACAAAAGTTGCTCAATCGTACTTTTGGCGGCCTGTTTATGGGAGCGGCCAGCTTGCTGGCCACGGTGCATCGTGCCTCATGATTCTTCTTCCGTCGCTAATTTTCCGGGCTTTGCCACACACATTGTGCATCGCCAGTATCCGGACCAGATAGCCTGTGCCGAATCCGACGAGCTGGCTGTTGAAGTGCCTGTTGTGCTTGAGTACAACGGGCTATCGCATGCAACGGTGTTGGCTACACCGCACGACCTCGAGGACTTCGCCAGAGGTTTCTCCATTACTGAAGGCATTGTCCGTTCCATTGACGACATTTATGCCATCGACATTTCCGAGCGGGAAAATGGCATCGTTGTACAGCTAACAATTGCCAGCGCATGCCTGCATGCGCTGCGCACGCGCCGGCGCAGTCTTGCCGGCCGTACGGGTTGCGGCCTGTGCGGGGTCGAGACACTGGAAGATGTGCATCGCGCCCTTGATCCCTTGCCTGCACGCGAAGCGTTTCTGGATGCTGACAGCATCTCGGCCGCGCTGGCCCATCTTAATGAAGGTCAGCCGCTCAGGCGCCGCACGGGGGCAACCCATGCAGCGGCCTGGGCCACGTTAAATGGGCAAGTGGTGTTTGTCCGCGAGGATGTAGGGCGCCATAATGCCCTGGACAAGGTGGTAGGGCAGCTGCACGAGGCCGGTTACG
>DAHVSI010000108.1 GCA_027324645.1 Castellaniella sp.
TGGGCATGGCGCTGGTGGCGGGGCTTGACGAGGCCGTCGAATACATCGACACCCGTAATTTTGCCGAACCGGCTTTTGTGTTCGCTATTATGGTGGTGGCGGCCAGCCGTCCCGTACTTGAACTGGTCAACATGGTCGTCAAGGCCATTGCGCGTGTTTTGCCCATGCCCAACGAACTAGCCATGTTCTTCGTCATCATGTCGGTTGTGCCACTGGCCGGTTCGTTTGTGACCGAGCCTGCTGCCATGACACTGGCTGCACTCATGCTGCGTGATGGCTACTTCAGCCGTTCCGGCCAGGCAGGCTTCAAATACATGACGCTTGGCGTTCTGTTCGTAAATATTTCTATTGGCGGCGTCCTTACCGCTTATGCCGCTCCGCCTGTGCTTATGGTGGCGCGAACATTTGACTGGGATACCGCCTACATGGCGACGCATTTTGGCTGGCGGGCAGCGGTGGCAGTCTTGTTTAACGCCGCCTTGCTGACCTTCTTGTGCCGCGCCCACTTGCTGGATGGCAGCATTGGCGGCGCTACGGACGAATCACGCCCGGTTCGCCCGGCTGTGCCTGCGGTGGTCATTGCTATTCATACCTTTTTCCTGGTGGGCATTGTGTTGTCCTCGCATCATCCGGTTATTTTCCTGGGCTTTCTGATGCTGTTCATCGGCTATTCGCACGCCTATAGCCGCCACCAAAACCCGCTGCTGATTCGCGAAGGCCTGATGGTCGGGTTTTTCCTGGCAGGTCTGGTGCTGTTGGGCGGCCTGCAAAAATGGTGGTTACAGGATTTGCTGGGTGGTCTGGCACCCATGGCCTTGTTCTGGGGGTCTACGCTGCTTACGGCCGTGACCGACAACGCGGCACTGACTTATCTGGGCTCGCTGGTTGACGGTACAAGCGAGACCTGGCGATACATGCTGGTGGCCGGTGCGGTCACGGGTGGCGGGCTTACGGTCATCGCCAACGCGCCCAATCCGGCGGGCTTTGCCATCCTTAAGGGGTGTTTCCCCGATGGGGCAATTTCGCCGCTTAAGCTATTGATCAGTGCGCTGGTGCCTACGCTGGTGGCCGCAGCCATGTTCCTGCTGCCCCTTGCACGCTAGTATTGCCAGGCCCGCACGGCGACTGCTTGGTCGAAAACGGCTAAAATCATCATGATATGGGGACGCGGCAGGTGCCCGTCCCGTTTTTTGATGGAAAATGTCGTGCCCATTTACGCTTACAAATGTTCTGCCTGCGGCCACGAGCAGGATGTGCTGCAGAAAATGTCCGATCCGTTGCTGACTGACTGCCCTGAGTGTCAGCAGAGTACTTACGTCAAACAGGTCACAGCGGCCGGGTTTCGACTCAAAGGTACGGGTTGGTATGTCACCGATTTCCGGGACAACAACAAGCCTGATGGCGCCAAACAGACTCAACAAGCCGCTCAGGCCGGCTCCGATTCCGGCTCTTCGCCGGCTGCCAAGCCGGACGCTGCCGCCGGCACATCAGGTGGTACTGCCACCAGCCAGGCCTGACGCAGCCGCCGGTGCGGACGGGTTTATATCCTTATCCAGTGCACGCGGCCATTCATATTTTCAAAAACCAATCAAATTCATAAACGGGGTATTTTCCGATGCGGACCTGCTATAGCGGCGAGGTGAATAAAACTCATGTGGACCAGACTGTCACGCTATGTGGCTGGGTTCACCGCAGACGCGACCACGGTGGTGTGATATTTATTGATTTGCGCGACCGGACGGGGTTGGCGCAGGTGGTGGTCAATCCGGATAACGAGGTCGCGTTTCCTGTTGCCGAGCGTATTCGTAACGAATATTGCCTGCGTGTGGTGGGTGTGGTGCGCCCCCGCCCGGAAGGCACGGTCAACCCCGATCTTGCTTCAGGCGAGATCGAAGTGGTGTGTACCGAGCTTGAGATTCTGAATCCTTCCGTGACCCCTGCCTTCCAGCTTGACGATGACAATCTGTCAGAAACCACCCGGCTGACTCATCGTGTGCTGGATCTTAGGCGGCCCCAAATGCAGCACAACCTGATGCTGCGCCACAAGGTTTCACTAGAGGTCCGCAAATACCTTGATACACGGGGCTTTATTGATATTGAAACGCCCATGCTCACACGCAGCACGCCCGAAGGCGCGCGCGACTACCTGGTGCCGTCACGTGTGCATCCTGGAGAATTTTTTGCTCTTCCGCAGTCGCCGCAGCTGTTTAAGCAAATGCTGATGGTGTCCGGTTTTGACCGCTACTACCAAATCACCAAGTGCTTCCGCGACGAAGATCTGCGTGCCGATCGCCAGCCTGAATTTACCCAGATCGACTGCGAGACGTCGTTCCTGAACGAAGAGCAGATCCGTGCCATTTTCGAGGACATGATTCGTCATGTATTCAAGGAAGTCATGCAGGTGGCGTTGCCCGAGCCGTTCCCGGTCATGGTCTGGGCCGACGCCATGCGCCTGTACGGATCGGACAAGCCCGATCTGCGTGTAACGCTGGAACTCACCGATGTGGCCGATGTCCTGAAAGACGTCAATTTCAAGGTGTTTTCCAGTCCTGCAAACGATCCCGATAGCCGTGTCGTTGCCATGCGTGTGCCCGGAGGCGGTGCTTTGCCGCGCAGTGAAATTGATGCCTACACCAAGTTCGTGGGCATATACGGGGCCAAGGGCCTGGCCTACATCAAAGTCAATGATGTCAGTGATGTGCCGGGTGGGTTGCAATCTCCCATCGTAAAAAACATCCACGATGAGGCATTGCGCCAGATTCTGGACCGCACCGGCGTCCAGAATGGGGATCTCATTTTCTTTGGTGCCGACAAGGCCACGGTCGTCAACGATGCAATGGGCGCGTTGCGGATCAAAATAGGCCATAGTGAATTTGGTCGCAGTCAGGGCTTGTTTGAAGAAGGCTGGAAGCCCTTGTGGGTGGTCGACTTCCCCATGTTTGAATACGATGCCGAGACAAAGCGCTGGACGGCCGCACACCATCCTTTCACTAGCCCCAAGGACGGTCACGAGGACTTGCTCGAATCCAGCCCCCAAGATGTGCTGGCCAAGGCCTACGATATGGTGCTTAATGGCTGGGAGGTCGGCGGCGGCTCGGTCCGTATCCATCGTGCCGAAGTGCAGGACAAAGTATTCCGTGCACTGCAGATCGATCATGACGAGGCCCGCGAAAAATTCGGCTTCCTGCTCGATGCCCTGCAATACGGAGCTCCGCCGCATGGTGGGGTCGCTTTTGGACTGGACCGGCTCGTAACCCTCATGGCAAACGCGGCCTCCATCCGGGATGTCATTGCCTTTCCCAAGACTCAGCGTGCACAATGTCTGCTTACCCAGGCGCCGTCCACGGTTGACGATGCTCAGCTGCGTGACCTGCATATTCGTGTGCGCAAGCCCAAATCCGAGATCAAGCTGGACTAAGTCCAGGGAGTCTGTGTGTCGGTTATCCGCATAGTCAGTTACAACATTCACAAGGGCCGCTCAGCAGGCGGCGGGCGCGAGTCGTTGGCTGACTTGCGTCTGGGCCTGTACGGTTTAAGGCCCGATCTGCTTTTTTTACAAGAGGTTCAGGGTCGCAACGAACAACGCATCAGTCTGCATGCCCAGCATGAATCATTAGCCGCTGCGCTCGACATGAGCGCAGCCTACGGCTGTAATGCCATGCGCACACGGACCGACCACGGTAATGCGCTGCTGTCGCGCCACCCTATATTGCTGCACGAAAACCTGGATATTTCAGATCACCGGCTCGAACAGCGGGGCCTGTTGCATGCAGTGGTGGATGTGGACGGCACGCCCGTGCATTGTCTGGTGGTGCATCTGGGGCTGTTTGGCGGGGGGCGTGAACGGCAGGTTGCCGCACTGGTCAAGCGTATCCAGACGTGGGTGCCTGCTGACGAGCCCATCCTTATTGCGGGGGACTTCAACGACTGGGGCAATCGGCTGGCGCCGCTGTTTGTGGAGCAGCTGCAGCTATACGAGGTCTTTGCCATTGCGCCCCAAAGCGGCATTGCCGTGCCCGGCGGCATGCGTGGACCTCTTAAGCGTATCCGGACGTCCCTGCGGGGCTCACGCCTGTCTCCGCTGGCCCGCGAGGTGCACGAGCTGGGGCACGAAGGCGCTTCGCGCCTGAGCCTGCCGCCTCGGACCTTTCCAGCCGCTTTCCCGTGGCTGCGGCTTGATCGCATCTATCAGCGCGGCTTTGCCGTACGACAGGCGCGTGTCCTGCATGGCAGCCCGTGGCGGCAGCTTTCTGACCATGCCCCCCTGATGGCTGAGCTTGAGCTGCCCTGAGCCGTTCCAGCCCAGCTAATAAAAGCCTTAGTCTGTCGACTCAGTCCGTTCAAGCAAACGCCACTGGTTATCTTTGACGGTAATTAATTCGCGACCGCGCTCATCAAAGCCACTGTGGTCTTCGGGTGTCATGTTGTATACGCCTTGTGTGGCTACCAATTCGGTTGTTTCTTCCAGCGCATCACGCAGGGCCTTGCGGAATTCTGGCGTGCCTGGACTGGCTTTTTTGCCGGCAGCGGGGACGGCGGCTTCAAGCAACAGCCCGGCGTCGTAGACATTGGCGCCAAAAGTGGCCGGGGCTTCGTCGTAACGCTCCGTGTAGCGGTCAATGTAATCCTGCACAATGGGCACAGACGGGTTGTCAGAATCAATTTCTGGCAACACCAGCATCAGGCTTGCCGCCAAAATGGTGTCTTCAACGTCTTTACCTCCGAGCTTTAAAAAAGCATCCAGGGCCGCTCCGTGTGTCTGGTAGAACTGCCCGGTATAGCCCTGCTTTTTCAGGGTGACTTGGGGCAATACCGCTGCGCCACCTGTAGCGGCCACCAGTACGGCATCAGGCTTGGCGGCCAGCAGCTTCAGGGTTTGACCGGTTACCGAGCTGTCGGTGCGTTGAAACCGTTCGGTAGCAATAATGTCTATATTGTGTTGGTCGGTAAGCTCGCGGGTGACTTTAAGCCAGTTTTCCCCATAGGCGTCGCTCATGCCAATAAACCCAAGAGTCTTCACCCCTGCGTCTGCCATTTGCTCAACCAGGGCCTCAGCAATAATGTCGTCATTTTGGGTTGTCTTGAACACCCACGATTTTTCGTCCGTCATGGGCAATACAACAGACGCCGTGCCTACCGGCGCCAGCATGGGTGTGCCGGATTCGGCCATGAACTGCAAAATGCCCATTGCGTTGGGTGAGCCGGTGGGTCCGATCAGGGCATCGATTTTTTGCTCGGACAAGAGTTTGCGCACACTGGTAACGGTCTGGGTTGGGTCACTAGCATCGTCATAAGCAATATATTCAACCGAAAAATCCCCCATTTTTTTGGGTAGCAGCGGCACCGTATTATTTTGTGGGATGCCTACCAGGGCTGTGGGCCCGGTGACCGACGTGACAACGCCAATCTTGACCTGAGCCAGGGTTGTGCCAGGCAGGGTCGCTGCGGTCAGGGTACCCAGCGTCAGGGCTGCGGCAAAAATGTGGCGAAAGAAAAACCGGCTTTCCGGCGCTGTCGATGTCATGTAAAAGCTCCGTGGGGAGTAAGGGGTAAAGGGCAGGCACTGGAATGGCCA
>DAHVSI010000095.1 GCA_027324645.1 Castellaniella sp.
CTGGCGTTGCGTGCAATCGAATCCGGGACGGGTTGCATGATTTGTAGCCAGCGGGCATCGGACTTATTGCCCAGAGCCGCGCTTAGGCCGTCCCGCGCCCGTACCGGTACGACCACCCGCAGTTGCAGGCCCGACATGATGGGATCGCCGTCCTCATCCTCATAGTCTTCGTCGGCCTCGGCCGCTGCATAGGT
The DNA here is from genome assembly GCA_027324645.1 of Castellaniella sp. Lineage (GTDB taxonomy): Bacteria > Pseudomonadota > Gammaproteobacteria > Burkholderiales > Burkholderiaceae_B > JAJYRX01. Next base: position 195 of record DAHVSI010000095.1, read on the forward strand.
ATTGGCCACACGCAACTGGTTCATGACACTTGGCGGCGGCAGGTCGGGCAGCAAATGAACAAACCGCGACGAAGAAAAAGCAATCAACCGGCCACTGCTGGTAAACACCATGGCTTCTGTCACGTCTGCCGACTCGCGCAGACGCGTCAGCAGGCCCGCCATCGCATCATCACTGGAGCGGGACAGCTGTGAACTCATATTTCTTCCACGTGCGTCCAACTCGTCAAGCTGAGCATCCAGCGCTGCGCGCCCCAGAGTCAGGCCGGATTCCAGCGCGCTGTCGACACGGACATTGAACCAGGACTCAATAGACCGCGACATGAATTGCACGGAGAGCACGTAAATCAATACGCCCGGCAAAATACCAATCAGCGTAAAGTACAGCGCAAAACGGGCAGTCAGGCGGGCGCCAAAATGGCGCCTTCGAATCTGGCGCAATAGCCGCCATGCCAGCATCCCCACCCACAGAATAAGTCCCGCGGCCAACACGCCATTCAGTACCAACAGCACATCGTATTGGCGGGCGTAGCGTGATGCATTCCCCGTTGACCACACGAGCAGACCCAGCAGCGCAACGGCACTGATCACCAAGATGACCAGTGCAGCGCGCAACAGCCAGCGGATCAGTGCTGGAAGTCGTCTTTTGAGATGGAAAAGGAAAAGTCTGTCCATGGGGTTGCTAATGACCACGCACTACTATTGAGCGCGTCTATCTGGAAAGGTCTTGCCAGTCGTGATGTATCCAACCGAAGACGGATACGGCCCGTATAGGTCACATCATGGTCCAGCGCGTCGAGGTCGGCCACCGCCCACCCGCGTACACTGCGTATCCGTGACAGCGCGTCTTCCAGGCTGGATTCGGGCAACGACAGCTCGCCCGTCGCCACGCGCCATTGCCGTGTCAGTGCGTTGTACATCACGCGCCAGGTGCGACGCTTTTGCGCCACGACCTGGTCAAACCACCACCAGCGGCGACGGACAATTTCAACATCAAGACTAAAGTGCAAAGGAATGCCGCGCGACACCGCCGTATGCAATTCGCTGGTCAGATCCAACTCGATGTTGGCATCGACATACAGTTCGCCCTCACGCACCACCGGTGATACGGAGGCAATGCCGGCCTCGCTTGCGGTAGCCGGCACAGCCCATGCCAGGATCAGGCCGGCAAGACATGCCCTGAGCAGCCAGCCCGCCAGGGCCGGCAGCCCATAACGTTGCCCGATGCCTTTATTGCGGACGGCAGGCAGGTCCGCGCAGGCCATCGGCAGCTGACGGTGTCCGGGTGAACAAGGCATAAAAAAATCCATCCCCCCTATCGGTCTGGCCTTCAGGATACAAGGGTAACAGTTGTCCCGGCGCAGATAGCCGCTGGATGTTGTTATGACGCTGCATAAAATCCTGTACCTGCTGCTCGCCCTCTGCGGGAAAGACCGAACACGTCACATACAACAAATGCCCGCCCGGCGCGACCAGGGGCCATAACGCGTCCAGAATCTGTCGCTGCACAGCTGCTGTGCGGTCAAGATCTGTTTGCCGGCGCAACCAGCGGATATCGGGATGCCGCCGGACCACTCCAGACCCCGTGCAAGGCACATCAGCCAGGACCGCATCAAAAAGTTGCCCGTCCCACCATGCTGCAGGTTGTGATGCGTCCCCACAAACCAGACGAACGCGTGGCGCATGATGCAAGCGGTCAATGGTGTCCTGCACGCGCTGCAGCCGTTGTGAGTCCTGGTCGATAGCCAGCAAATCGATATTGGCGCGTTCGAGCAGATGAGCGGCTTTGCCGCCTGGAGCAGCGCATGCGTCCAGCACCCGCATGCCATCCGATACCGGCAAGAGCCGGCCTGCCAGTTGGGCCGATACATCCTGCACGGACCACAGCCCTTCTTCAAAACCCGGCAGCTGATGCACGGGCGCCGGCTGGTCCAGCACCACAGCATCTTCCCCCAGACTTGTTGCGCCAATACCGTGCTCTGAAAATAAGGAGACAAGCTCGGCCACGGTAATGCGCAGACGGTTGGCGCGCAGGGCCATGGGCGGCGGCATGTTGCCCGCCCGCAAGATGCTTTGCCAGTGCTGCGGCCAGGCCGTGCGCATGTGGTCTATCCACCATTGCGGATAGTTCCAGCGCGCCACCTCGTTGTGGCGCAACTGGGCCAGCAAGGCGTCACGCTGCCGGATGAAATTGCGCAGCGTGCCGTTAAGAAAACCCCGATATTTTCGTAGCCGACCGTAAGCACAGCTGACCGTCTGATCAACCAGTGTGTGTACCGAATAGTTGGGCGCGCCGTCATGAGGCGCCATGTCGGGACAATCGTGCGGCGATACCAGCGCGGCATCCAGGAGTGCCAGGGCCGTGAGCAGCAGCGCATCCAGCTGCGGATCAGCCGGTGCCCGCCGGACCAGCAAGCCACGCAAGGCTTTTGCCAGGCCCAAACGCCGCATCACAAAAAAACTGAGGGCCTGTGCTGACGGCCGGATCTTTACTGGCTGGCCGGCCAGGCAGACGGATAACGATTCGCCTGCCAGCACGCCGCGTACACATTGCGCAGTGGCCAACAGGCTGTCCGACAGGGCAACACCTGTATGCCGTTCAGCATGCGCCATTACCCTGACCAGCCCTGGATAAAGGCTGCAGCTGGCTGACGCTTGCCTCCCGGACGCTGTAACGTCAGGATGCGCAGGACCCCATCCCCTGTAGCGACGTCAATCCCGTCGTCGGAGCGGCTCAGGACTTCACCAGGGGTTGCTTTATGGTTGGTTTCAATTGAACAGGCCTGCCAAACCTTGACCGCCTGCTCAAGCCCGGGCAACTGTAACGTTGCCCCGGGGAACGGATTGAATGCGCGAATGAGGCGTGCCAGTTCAGTAGCGCCCAAGCGCAAGTCAAGCGCTGCTTCGTCGCGGGAAAGTTTATGGGCGTAGGTCACGCCTTGCTCTGGCTGGGGCGTCGGCTGCAGCGTACCGGCCTGTAGCTGGGCCAGCGCCTCCAGGATGGCCTGCCCGCCCGTTAGTGCCAGCCGATCGTGCAACGTCGCTGCCGTGTCTGTGTCATGAATGGGCTCGCGCTTGATAAACAACATATCGCCGGTATCAAGTCCGGCATCCATTTGCATGATGGTTATGCCCGTCTCGCTGTCGCCAGCGGCAATGGCTCGCTGAATGGGGGCTGCGCCACGCCAGCGCGGCAGCAGGCTGGCATGAATGTTTAAGCAGCCATACCGGGGCAGCGACAATACCCAGTCCGGCAGCAGCAGCCCATAG
>DAHVSI010000110.1 GCA_027324645.1 Castellaniella sp.
CCTTCTACCTCCGCATGGCCGGCGTTGCCGATCAAGACGATCTCGTAGCCTTTATCCGCGAAGCGCATGGCCGACTTGTGGACTTTGCTGACCAGGGGGCAGGTGGCATCAAACACCTTCAGGCCCATGGATTCGGCCTGGTCCCGTACTTTTTGGGCCACGCCATGAGCCGAAAAGACCACAATGGCCCCGGCAGGCGCCTGATGCAGCTCCTCAATGAAAATAGCACCCTTTTCGCGCAGGTCCTCTACAACATAACGGTTGTGGACAATTTCGTGCCGAACATAGATAGGCGCCCCGTGCAGCTCAAGCGCACGTTCCACGATATCGATGGCGCGATCCACCCCAGCACAAAAACCGCGTGGCTGGGCCAGGACAACATCGGCACCATCCGAAGATAACGGTTGCGTGTCAGACATTTACAGGACTCCTAAGATATAGACCTCGATGCGCAGATCGTGCCCGGCCAGGGGATGATTGAAATCAATAAGCACCCAGCCGTCGCCAAACTGCTTGAGCACGCCTGAGTATCGCCCACCATTCGGGGCCATGATTTCGACAACATCGCCAGGCTCGAATTGAGCACCCGGTTCGGCAGTTTGCCGCATGAGGTCTTGAGTGATTTTCTGAACCAGATCAGGGTTACGGTCACCATAGGCCTGTGCTGCCGCCAGATCGTATTCGAGCTGATCGCCTTCTTGTAGGCCAACCAGTGCGGCCTCCATGCCATCAGCCCATTGGCCACACCCCATCTGCAAGGTTGCTGGCCGCCCGTTGAAGGTGTCGGCAAAGACTTGCCCAGCGGCAGGACCGCTGGTCAGTTCGATTCGATAATGCAGGGTGAGATAGGAATCGGCCTGCACACACTGAACGGTAGAGTCGGGGCTGGTGGGCAAATGGGCACCCTATGAGTAATCCTGATGCAAACCCTTATTGTACCGTTGCATGGCCCAACCACCTAGAGTTGTCCGAGCTCTGCCAAAGAAGTTGCCTCGTTTGCCGTGACAATCAGGTGATCAAGCAGCCGAACATCGACCAATGCCAGCGCTTTGCGCAGATGACGCGTCAGGGCCAGATCGGCCCGGCTGGGCTCGGACACACCACTAGGGTGATTGTGGGCGAGAATCAGGGCCGCCGCATGATGGTGCAATGCCGCTTTGATGATTTCACGCGGGTAGACCGAAGCCTGTGTCAGTGTGCCGCGGGACACCTCTTCGCAAACAATGAGACGATACTGGCTGTCCAGGTATAACGCCACGCAGTGCTCAATACGCAGGTGCCCCAGTCTGGCCATGCAATACTGCCGGACTGTATCAGGCTGGTCCATAAGCTTACCGGCCTGCAACCTCTCTTCCAACGCCCGCCGGTTGATTTCACTGATGGCCAGGAGCTCGGCCACCTTGGCCATGCCCAGGCCGTGAACGGCCAACAGGGCATCAGCCTCGGCCGCCAGCAACCCTCTTAACCCACCAAACTTATCGATCAGGTGCTGCCCCAATGAAACGGCGTCACACCCTGTAACGCCTGTTCGCAAGATAATGGCCAGCAGTTCCGACGCTGTGAGTACCTGAGCACCCTGCGCCAACAAGCGCTCGCGCGGCCGTTCAGGCACCGAAGCCAGACTTTTTGCCCTGAATCCTGTCATGAGATCGTCCATTACTCTTTTTGAATCAGGCCTACACTTTGGCAGAAACTTGGAGCATTCGGCATACTAACGATAGCTTTTTGTCCGCCTGGTTTGTTTTGCGCCAGTTATGTCTTGGTGCGAAGCGCCTTTTTCATGTTAAAATTTCCGGCTATTTATGGATACGTGGCCGACGAATGTTTCGTGGCGGCTGGCGACCCACATATTGTGAACAGGAATTCATCATGAAAGAAGGCATCCACCCCGAATACCGTGAAGTGGTGTTTCTGGATCAGCAAACCGGTAACACGTTCATCTCGCGCTCGACGCTGCAAAGTCGTGAAACCATCGATGTAGACGGCAAGACCTATCCACTTTTCAAGTGTGATGTCACGTCCGAATCACATCCTTTCTACACGGGTGCCCAAACGCGTATTGTCGAAGCCGGTCGTGTCGAAAAATTCCGCGCCCGCTTTGCCCGCACAGCGGGAACGATGCGCAAAAAAGCATCCTGACGCTTACCGTATGCGTCATTGCGCAAATTCAAGGCAGCCTGGTGGCTGCCTTTTTACTGCCCGCCCGGCACGATGCAATGTGCCGGCGTTACCAGCGTGGGTAACTCCAGCCACGCCCTGACCTGCCTGCACCACCGTGATCAACCCCCAGACGCCCTCCACTCCAGCAAGACTCACAGCGTCGGCAACCAGCAAGTTGCCACGCATTGTTTTGCTGACCACCGGCGTTTTATACATTCTGGCCGGCCTGTTTTTCCGTGACCCATGGAAAACAGACGATGTAGTGGGGCTTGCCACCATGCTCAGTGCCGTCAACAGCGGCGATGTCACGGCATGGCTGCTGCCCCGCATTGGCTCGCTTACCTATACCCACGATGGCCCATTCATCACGTGGATGGGCGCGGTCAGTATCCAGGTGTTCGGCCCGTTGTTCGAACTATTCACCAATCCGCTGGATGCGGCAATCATCGCCTCGCGGCTGCCCAATCTGTTGTGGTTTTCGCTCTTGTGCAGCGCCGTCTGGTATGGCACCTATTTGCTTGGCCGACGACCTGAGCCGCAGCCGCTGGCCCTGCCTTTTGGCGGCGAACCACCGGTCCGAGACTATGGCCGCATGATCGCCGATGCAGCGCTGCTGCTGATTCTGGCAACAGTGGGGATTATCTGGCGGCTGCACGAAACCTCCGCAGTGCCAGCCCAGCTGGCTTTTCAGGCTCTGGCGTTTTATGCAGTTGCACGCACCTCAGACCGGCCCATATCGGGCGCCATCACTCTGGGCATTGCGCTGGGCGCCGTGTTTTTAACGCGCGGCTGGATGGGCGCACTGCCAGTCATTATTGCGGCCGCCGTGTGCTTTCGCCCGGGCAATGATCTCTGGGCCCGCAAACAGTGGCTGCTGCTTAGCCTTGTCATCACGACGCTTATCATTCTGGCGTGGTGGGTGCCTGCCTGGTGGCACGGCCAGTACTGGATAGAGCAATGGTGGAGCTGGCACACCCGCCAGCTGGGCTGGCCCGCTTTGGGCAACTTTACAGACATGGCACGCGATGTGCCGTGGTTTCTATGGCCAACGTGGCCATTCGCCCTATTTGCCTTATGGCGCTGGCGCGCCTGGATTGCCGCCCCACACATCTGGGTGCCGCTGGCCTTCGGGGCGGTGCCGGCCATCATGCTGCTGTTTTTGAAACGGCCTTCCGAGCCGGAATTCAGTTTGCTGGCTGTACCATCCGCTGTCCTGGCCGCGTTTGCACTGCCCACTCTGCGCCGGGGCCTGGTCAATGCGCTCGACTGGTTTTCCGTCATGTGCTTTACGCTGGCCAGTGCAACCGTCTGGCTTGGCTGGGTTGCACAGCAAACCGGCTGGCCACCAAAAATTTCCCACAACATTGCGCGCCAAACAGCCGGCTACGACATTGTGATTTCCTGGCCGGCCGTGATCATTGCCGTAGCCGGCACCATCACGTGGTTGCTGCTTGTGCGCTGGCGGCTGCTGACACGGCCGCTTGCCCTGTGGCGCGGGACCGTGCTGTCTGCGGGCGGCCTCATGACCACCTGGCTGCTGCTTGTCACGCTCTGGATGCCTGTACTGGATTATGCACGCAGCTACCGTGATGTCTCGGCCGAACTGGCCGGCATCCTGGACCAGCATCAGCATGCAGACGATTGCGTCAGAGCCTTGGGTGTGGGGGCAGGCCAGCGCGCCTCGTTTTCAGTCTTTAGCGGACTGGACCTGACCTTCAACACCAAATGCCGCCTTATTCTGCAGCAAACCTCGCCTAGCGAGGTCGAGTCAGGGAACGTATACACCCCGGAGGGGGCATCGGTGTTGTGGGAGGGCAAACGCCGTGCCGACCGCCACGAAATGTTCAGGCTGCTAATACGCGAGAACGAGTAACAGCGTTGCCACGGCACCTTACGGACTTATTGGCGATAGATATAGTCGCGCCGCCACGGGTAAGCTAGGTCTGCCGGATAATCGAGCTCGTCAGAGCGCCCGGCCGTTGCGGGCGTAGCCAGTACCTGATGCAGAGCAATCCATCCATGCTCAAAGCCCATGGCACAACCCGCCAGGTACATCCGGTAAGCCCTTAGCGAACGTTCGCCCTGACCCTCGCCAAGCACCTTGCGCGCCTCGTCCAGCCGTTCTTCAAGCGCATCACTCCAGGCCCATAGGGTGCGGGCATAGTGGGGACGAATATTTTCGATATCCAGGTCCTCAAGGCCGCCTTCCGCCATGCTGATCAGCACCTGGCTGATATGTGTGAGTTCGCCGCCCGGGAAAATGAATTTCTCGATGAACTCACCCATGCCGGCACCAAGCCCGGTGTGATCAATGCCTCCAGCCGTAATTCCGTGGTTCATGATCAGGCCGCCTGGACGCACCAGACGATACAGACGTGAGAAATACCCCTTGAGCTGCGCCCGGCCAACGTGCTCGAACATACCCACAGACGCGATCTTGTCAAAGGGCTGGTTCTCGTCAAGCTTGCGATAATCGAGCAAATCCATGCGCACCCGCCCGGACAGCCCCTTTTCTTCGATAAGGCGATTGACGTAAGCATGCTGGTTGCGCGAAAGCGTGATGCCGGTTGCCTCGACACCGTAATGCTCGGCTGCCCACAGCAACAGGCCACCCCAGCCGGCGCCGACATCCAGAAACCGTTCACCTGGCTGCAACGCCAGCTTGCGGCAAATATGATCAAGCTTGGCTTCTTGTGCTTGCGCCAGCGTATAGTCGGGCTCGCGAAAGTACCCGCATGAATACACGCGCCTGGGGTCTAGCCACAGTGCGTAGAAATCATCAGACAAATCGTAATGGAACTCAATCTGCCGTGCATCGCGGTCAATGGAATGGCGCCACACAGACATGAGTTTGACAACCAAGCTGGTCAGCCAGCCACCTTGGGCTGCCTCGACCGGTGAGCCGGGCAAAATGGCTGCGGCAAGATGCATCAGATCGCGCATCGAGCCATCAAAATCAAACTTGCCTTCAACATAGTCTTCACCCAGCTTGCCGACCTGCCCTGCAGCCAGATTGGCAAGCACAGCTGTGTCGTTTATATGCAGGGTAACCAGCGGATCAGCAGCACCCGCGCGCTGGCCATCTGGCATGACCAGCTGTACCGGCTCGGGCAATGCTGCAAGCTTTTCTTCGACGGCAGACAGAACTGAACTCAAAACAGACCCCCTTGATACGTTCTTGTTGATGAAAGCGGTTGCCTGCCAACATACCGTATCCTGCACGGGTACCGTGCTAACATGGTTGCCGGCATTTTTGTCCCAGACAATTTAGCATCAATTGCACCTTGCCTCACATTGGCATGCTGCAGCAGCCACTCAGGCGCATCAAGGTATCTCGTGTCCCACCCCTCTTCCCATCAAACCCTGACAGGCATTCCGGGATGGCTCGTCCTTATGGGCCTGATCACGGCGCTTGGCCCTTTGGCAATCGATATGTATTTGCCGGCCTTTCCGTCCATTGCCGCCGACCTGGACGTGTCTCCGGGCTATGTCGAACGTACGCTGGCCAGTTATCTGTTCGGGCTGGCCATGGCTCAACTGGCTTACGGGCCCCTGGCTGACCGGTTCGGGCGCAAAAGGCCTTTGCTTCTGGGGCTGTGCATCTACATTGTGGCATCTATGGGCAGTGCTGCCACGGCCGACGTGGTCCGTTTAACTTTCTGGCGCATCCTGCAAGCTTTTGGCGGCGCAGCCGGCATGGTTATCCCGCGCGCAGTCATACGTGACAACTTTGATACCCGTGATGCGTCCAAGGCCCTGTCCGTTCTGATGCTCGTGATGGGCGCCACACCCATTCTGGCGCCTATCCTGGGGGGTCAGGTGCTCGTCTTGGCAGATTGGCGATGGATCTTTCACGTCATGACCTTGCTTGCCGCAACCCTGCTTATAACCGCTGTGGTCAGCATGCGCGAGACACTGAATCCGGCCCATGTCGCGTCGTTGCGTGTCACGAACATTGCACGGAATTACCTGGAACTGCTCAAACACCGGCGGTTCATGTGCTACAGCCTGGCGGGCGGCTTTGGTTCGGCGGGCATGTTTTCGTATATTGCCGGCTCTCCACGCGTTTTTATTGAAATCTACGGGGTCAAACCGCAATATTTTGGCCTGCTGTTCGGACTTAACGCCGCTGCGTTTATCACGACGGCGCAACTTAGCGCACGCTTGCTCAACCGTTACACACCCGAACAACTCTTGCGCACTGCCCAAAAAACTCTGGTCGCGGCAACCGTTGTCGGATTGCTGCTGACGCTTGCCGACCTGCTCCCTCTGCCGCTGCTTATGCTTTGCCTTATCGGCTTTATGGGCAGCCAGGGCTTTGTCAATCCCAATGCCGCCGCATTAGCACTACACGAGCAGGGCCACAGGCTGGGTGCCGCCTCGGCCATGATGGGCACACTTCAAATGCTGTGCGGCGCCACGGCCGGCACACTGGTCAGCTTGTGGCAAGCGCCCAGCGCCCTGCCCTTAACCGGCTTGCTAACTTTGTGCGCCGTCCTGTCTTGGACCGCTGGGCGGCTGGCCGAACCGGGCGCTTGATTATTTGTGCCGGTATACGCTAAAATGCTTTGTTTACCAAATTCCGGGGCCGGGTTATTGACCAGGCAGCCTTGGGTTTTAAGCCGTTTGGCCGGGCAATTGTCGCCCAGACCACCCAAGGCAGTACGGGACCAGAATTTCTTAACAGAAAAAGTTTAAAGGGGTACTTATCATGGCACGCGTATGCCAAGTTACCGGCAAGCGCCCAATGACGGGCAACAACGTTTCACACGCCAACAATAAAACACGCCGCCGCTTTTTGCCCAACCTGCAAACGCGCCGGTTCTGGGTTGAAAGCGAAAACCGCTGGGTACGTTTGCGTGTATCGGCAAAAGCCTTGCGCACCATCGACAAAAACGGCATTGACGCCGTTCTGGCCGACCTGCGCGCACGCGGCGAAGCCGTTTAAGGCACCAACCAACAGGAGGCCATCATGGCAGCAAAAGGTATACGCGAAAAAATCAAGCTCGAGTCCTCAGCTGGAAC
>DAHVSI010000114.1 GCA_027324645.1 Castellaniella sp.
ACTTTTATTAGATGACAGCAGGTGGCCAGCCAACCTTTGGCAGCACTTTTACCAAACCTTTAATCAATTACTGTCACTTGTAAATTTCCCCAAGACCGGGAAAAGCAAAGATTATAAGCGCTAGAGGAAGATTTTTCCAGTAGTCATTCAGATTTAAACCTGACGGTACTGGATCGCTTCAGCCAAATGTTCTGGAAGTATCATGCTTGAGGCGGCCATATCGGCCACCGTGCGGGCCACCCGCAGGGTGCGGTGAACCGCCCGGGCAGACCACGCCCATCGCGCCAGACCGTCAGTCAGTAACTGGCTGGCTGCCGGATTAAGCTGGCAAAACTGCCCTACTCCAGCGGCAGAAAGTGCACTATTGAGGCAACCTTGTCGATCATACTGCCGTTGTCTGGTCTGTTTGACTCTGCTGCGTACCATAGCTGAAGATTCGCCCGGTTGCTGATGTATCCAGCCTGATGCCGGTGATGGAAGCCGAAACTGTAGATCTATACGATCAAGAAACGGGCCTGAAACCCGGTTGCGATAACGACTGACCTGGTCGGGTGTGCAACGACATGAGCGCTCAGGGTGCCCATGCCAGCCACAGGGACACGGATTCATGGCTGCTACGAGTTGAAACGAGGCATCAAACACCAATGTGCCCCGTGCCCTTGCTATGGTGACCTCACCTGTCTCCAACGGTTCCCTTAGCGACTCAAGTGCAGGCCTGGAGAACTCGGGCAACTCATCCAGAAACAGAACCCCATGATGTGCACGAGTGATTTCGCCGGGGCGTGGCATAGCGCCTCCACCAATAAGCGCCGGCACGGATACCGAATGATGCGGCGTACGGAACGGCGCCCCATGCCCGTCAGACAGCGGCGCATCATGACACAGACCGGCGATAGCTGCCACCTCGAGTATTTCGCGTATTGATAGGTCGGGCAACAACCCTCGCAAACGTTGCGCCAACATACTTTTACCCGCACCCGGAGAACCGACCATAAGCATGCTGTGACGACCGCTGGCTGCAACTTCAAGCATACGTTTGGCCACGTCCTGGCCGCGCACGTCTGACAAGCACGACTCGGCCTCTGAGGCGACGGGAAACGCCCCGGGAGATACGGAAGCAAGGGTCTCCTGTCCGGCAAGATAGGCAGCAACCTGCGCGAGCGTCGTTGCAGCAAAAATGCGAACCTGAGGCACATGGGCTGCCAGCTGGGCCCCCTCACTTGGCAATATCAGTGTTGTACCGGGATGGTTGGCGGCAACACCCAGCGCCAGCATGAGCGATCCCGTCACCGGCATAATGACCCCGGTCAGGGAGAGTTCCCCTGCAAAGGTGTGGTGTGAAAGCGCTGTCCCGCCCGGATACTTAACTGGAGATAACTGGCCTGAGGCAAGCAAAATGCCTAGGGCGATTGGCAGATCGAAGCGGCCGGATGCTTTGGGAAGATCGGCCGGCGCAAGGTTGACTGTGACGCGCCCGGAGGGAAACGCAAACCCGCTACTGACGATTGCAGCCCGAACACGCTCCCGGCTTTCTCGTACGCCGGTATCGGGCAGCCCTACGATATGGAATGCCGGCAGGCCGGAGGCTGCATGCACTTCGACTCGCACCGGCCGAACGCGGGTGCCGCATAAGGCCTGGCTGGCCAGAATAGCAAGTGACATGGATACTCAGTGCGTTGGTGGCGAACACAGTGAGTATGCGCAAAACCTATTTTACTGACAACAAATATGGGACACAGAAGTCACGCCGGCTCAGTCGGCTTGCTCCTGTTGTGCCTGGGTGTCTGTCTTGTCACCCGACTCCAGACTTAGCACGCGCGCTTCAAGAGCGGTAATTCTGGCGAGCGCCCGCTCAAGCAGCTGTTTCTGAACATCAAACTCTTCCCGTGTCACCAGATCAAGGCGCGAAAACGTTTGCGCCATCAGAGCCCTGACGTTACGCTCAATATCTGCTGCCGGGCTGCGTGCCAGCAGATCGGATAAATTACGTTGAAAGTCTTCAAACCATTCGTTGCGAGTGTTCATGATTGACTGCTCCTATTTGAAGCATTCAGTGTAAACAAGAAACGGGCCCTTGCGGGCCCGTTTGGTTGGTTCTCTTTTTCGAGATTAATCCATGCCGCCACTCGCTGGCGCTTCGCCACCGCCGGCGCCACCACCCGGAGCACCACCATCACCATCGGAACAGGCACCCAAGAACATCAAAGAAGCAGCAACAAAGATCAATCCTGTGATTTGACGTATTTTTGTCATGAAACACCTCGCTAGACTGATTGGATCGGGATCGCGTGACACCCAATGTGCGTTGGTTGCCTACGACCAGACATAAAGAGCTCACAATCAGTCTACAAAGGGCGTAATAGAATGCCTAGAGGTAAATGTAACAACACATTCCCCGGCACAAGTTCTACATAGCAGAAACGTTACAAACGCGGCGAGGCCCACTAGGTTGATGAAATCAGTATCATTCCCAAGCGTAATATGTAATTACTCTTTCGTCAGCATGGAAAATAAACGTTACGTGAATGTAGTAAATATTTCCCGTTCGACCGAGCCGGCCTGCTCTAGGGTGGTTTGTAACGCCTGACGCAGGTCACCCATATTAGCTTGCAGGATTTGTTTTTTTACATCGGGCAGTTGTTGCGAGTGCATGGAAAATGCCGTCAAACCCAGGCCAAGCAGCAGTCGGGTGGCAGCAGAACTTCCTGCCATTTCACCACACATGGCCACCGGTTTGCGTAGTTGATGCCCTACCCGAATCACATGCGCAATAAGTCGTAATACAGCCGGATGCATGGGGTCATACATGTCGGCAACGTCCGGATCGGTCCGGTCAATTGCCAACGTGTATTGAATAAGGTCATTGGTACCAATGGACAAAAAGTCCAGATTTTGCGCGAAAGGTTCAACAGCAATCGCCACGGCAGGCGTCTCTACCATGGCCCCCAGCATGATATTGGGTTCAAGCGTGGGGTCTGTGTCCCGGAGCTCTTCTGTCACGGCGTCCAGGGCAAACCGGACTGCGGTCACCTCTTGCAAATTGGTGAGCATCGGAATCAGGATACGTAACGGCCCATGCCGTGAAGCACGCAGCAATGCCCTGAGTTGCGTCGCAAAAAGCTCAGGCTTGGCCAGACAGTATCGCACCGCTCTAAGACCCAACGCCGGGTTGGTTGGAACCGTTGCTTCATCGTCCAGGGTCTTGTCGGCGCCTATATCCAGCGTTCGTATCGTGACCGGCCGGCCTTGCATGGCGCGGACCACCGATGCATAGGCCTCATATTGCTCGTCTTCGTCTGGCAACTGCTGGCGGCCCATAAACAAGAACTCGGTACGAAACAGGCCAATTCCTTCGGCGCCGGCATCGAGTGCTGCACCCACTTCGTCAGGCAGTTCGATGTTGGCGTGCAGGTCGATGGAAACCTTATCGACTGTTACGGCCCGGCTATCACGCAGTTGGCGCAATGCCTTGCGTTCCTGACGATAAGCCTGCTGCCGTGCGCGGCAGTCTTGCAGCATTTGCTTGCTGGGATTGACCAGCACAGAACCATCACTGCCATCCACAACCAGAATATCGCCATCGCGGATAAGACGACGAAAATCGCCCAGCCCGACTACAGCAGGCACGTTCATGCTGCGCGCCACAATGGCCGTATGGGAGGTTGGCCCACCAAGGTCAGTCAGGAAAGCCCCAAAAGAACGACCACGCAGGCGCAGCATGTCAGCAGGTGAAATATCGCGCGCCACCACAATCAGGGCTTCCTCGCCATGTGCATCCACGGGTTCGGGCAACAGGACAGGGCTGCCTGCCAGCACACGCAGAACCCGCTCAATGACTTGCCGGATATCAGCGCCGCGCTCGCGCAAATACTCATCAGACATGGTCGCAAATTGCTCAAGCAACGTCTGGCCATGCGTTGTCAATGCCCACTCAGCGTTATACCGCTGATCCGTGATCAGTTCACACACCGGTTCAATAAGCTGTGGATCGTCCAGCAGCAAACTGTGCACATTCAACAGCGCACCGAGCTCACGAGGCGCATCGCTGGGCAACCGTTGCACCAATGCCTGCAACTCTGAGCGGGCTTGGTCTATAGCCTGCCGCAGGCGGTCACATTCTTGGACAGTCTCGGCATCTGCGACGTAATAGTGCGCAACGTCCAAGGCGGCGGCGCCCATGACAACCGCCCTACCAATGGCAATACCCTGAGACACGCCCTGCCCATGCATGCTAAGCATGGGTGTCAACATGTCGCAAGCGGCCTCCGGCTTAAGAATCATGACAGGTTTGAGGTCTTTCTTTTCTATTGGGGTTCATCAAAGTTGGCCTGGAACAGGGCGCGGATTGCCTCCAGCGCCTGGTCGGCGTCTTCTCCAGCAGCATCGACGTGAACCGTAACGCCCATGCCAGCCGCAAGCATCATGACACCCATAATACTTTTGGCATTAACACGTTGCGTATCACGGGCGATGTAGATTTCGCTTTTAAAACTGCTGGCTAGCTGGGTAAGTTTTGCTGCTGCCCGAGCATGGAGCCCCAGTTTATTCGTAATGACAATATCAATAGATTTCATGATCAATGAGTGTTTTGGGCAAATGAATCGTATCCAGGCCCCGTAATAGCCATACCACGGACGCCGCCCTTGCGCACGCTTTCAGTGAGCGCGTCAAGGTTATTAATAGGATCAGTAATTGCCTTGAGCACCATATTGAGGTTGGCACCGGCCAACACACGTATATTGGTGCCGAAGGCAGCATGGCATTGCTGAGCCGCCTGGGATGCAATATTAAAGGGGGTGGCGCCGACCAAATCACAAAGAATCAGGACATCGTCAGCGCCGCTATTTGCCAGTTCACGTTTAAGACGATTGCCCCACGATGCCGCATCGGCGTCAGCAGGAATGTCATAGACGGACATTCTGGGACGACACCCCAGCACATGCTGCGCGCAGCGGGCAAAAGCCGACGCCAGTGGCTGGTGCATAATCAGAACTGTATGCACCATTTAGGCTTCCACAAGAAATTCCAACGCCTTGGCAAACTCTTGGGCTACATTCACCTCTGTTTGCTCGGTAATTTCAACAAAGCAGGTAGGACTGGTCACGTTGACCTCGGTGAGGTGGTCGCCAATCACGTCCAGGCCAACCAGCAACAGACCCCGCTTGGCCAGTACCGGGCCCAGTGTATTGGCTATTTTCCAGTCGTGATCAGTGAGCGGCTGTGCAACCCCCCTGCCGCCCGCAGCCAGGTTGCCCCGTGCTTCCCCCGCCAGAGGTATACGGGCAAGTGAGTACGGAATGGGTTTGCCGTTAATGATAAGAATGCGCTTGTCACCTTGTGTGATGTCCGGAATATAACGCTGCGCCATGATGGTTGTAGAACCATTGTCGGTGAGCGTTTCAAGGATGGAGCGCAGATTTGTATCGTGCCGGGTGATACGAAACACCCCTGCGCCGCCCATGCCATCAAGGGGCTTGACAACAATATCACCGTGCAGAGCGTGGAAATCCCGTAGCCGCGGCATGCTGCCACTGACGAGCGTGGGTGCCGTAAACTGGGAAAACTCCGTGATGGCAAGCTTTTCTGGATGGCTGCGCATCGCGTTGCCGGAGTTAAATACTTTGGCACCCTGCGTGACAGCGTGATCAAACAGATGGGTGGCGTAAAAATATTCCATATCGAATGGAGGATCTTTACGCATCAGCACCGCACCAAAGCCGACAAGCGGCTGGTCGTACGGCTCAGACTGCCATGTCCACCAGTGCTGGTCATGTAGGTCTGCGCCTGGGACCAGAGAAATATTGCGGGCGCTTGTCCGGACCTCGCCATTATCAATGAATAAGTCACCTTGCTCGCATACCGCCAGTGTATGGCCTCTGTCGACAAGTGCCTGCATCATGGAAACAGACGTGTCCTTCCATGCAGACAGGCCGGGCAAAGGATCAATAACAAACAGAATATGCATATTGCACCTGTGTTGGCCGGCCCTGTATCAGCCGGCGTCGGTAACGCCGCCTTCAGTCACCAGGACACGTCACTAATCATGATTTCTTTCGGGGCGACAGCACCATCACCATTTGGCGGCCTTCGAGTTTAGGCATGGCTTCGACCTGTGCGGCTTCTTCCATTTCGTCACGGACACGTTCAAGCACCTTCATGCCCAGCTCTTGGTGAGCCATTTCACGTCCGCGAAAGCGCAGGGTGACTTTGACCTTGTCGCCCTCGTCGATAAACCGGCGCACGTTGCGCATCTTGACCTGATAGTCGCCCTCGTCGGTGGCAGGCCGGAATTTTACTTCTTTGACCTGAATTGTTTTTTGACGGGCGCGAGCCTCTTGCTGACGTTTTTGCTCTTGATACCGGAACTTACCGTAATCCATCAGCCGGCAAACCGGTGGACGGGCATCGGGCGCTATTTCAACCAGGTCGACTTCGTGTTCTTCTGATTGCTGGAGGGCGTCGGCAAGTTTGACAATACCGACCTGTTCGCCATCCATTCCTATAAGGCGCACCTCTGGCACTCTGATTTCACCATTGATGCGATGAGTTTTTTTGGTTGCGATGTCTAGGACTCCTTGATTAATGATCGATGTGCAGGCTTACCCTGTATGTTAACTGTTGTCGCGCGTGTCAATTTGCTGCTGTAGACGCTGGATAAAATCCTGCAGTGGCATGGCGCCAAGATTGTGCCCGCCACGCGCGCGAACTGCGACTTGACCGGCTTCACGTTCTTTTTCACCAACCACCAGTATATACGGCAGTTTCTGCATACTGTGCTCACGGATTTTACGGTTGATCTTTTCAGCGCGCAAATCAGAACTTACCCGAAAACCTGCATCCTGAAGCTGCTTTTGCACCTGCCTGGCATAGTCGGATGAAGGATCGGAGATAGAACACACCACAGCGTGCTCCGGTGCAAGCCAGGCCGGCAATGCGCCAGCGTGGTTTTCTATAAGAATGCCAATAAAGCGTTCGAATGAACCCAAAATAGCGCGATGCAACATAACGGGCACCTGGCGCTCGTCGTTAGCGTCAACGTATTCGGCCCCCAGCCGTTCTGGCATGGAAAAATCGACCTGAATGGTGCCGCATTGCCACTGACGGCCAATGGCATCCGTTAGCGTGTATTCAATTTTTGGACCGTAGAAGGCCCCCTCGCCTGGCGATACTTCGTATTCGCAGCCGGTTTGTTCCAGACTATGAATGAGCGCTTGCTCTGCCTTGTCCCAGACTGCATCGGAGCCAATACGCTTTTCTGGGCGAGTGGCAATTTTGTAAAGAATCTGGGTAAATCCAAAATCTTTATAGACCCGTTGCAGTAGCCGGGTAAAGGCAGCACACTCTTCCTGAAGCTGGTCTTCGGTACAAAATACGTGGCCATCATCCTGAGTAAAGCCACGCACACGCATCATGCCATGCAGAGCGCCGGAGGGTTCATTGCGATGACAGGTGCCAAACTCG
This sequence comes from Castellaniella sp., assembly GCA_027324645.1. GTDB lineage: Bacteria > Pseudomonadota > Gammaproteobacteria > Burkholderiales > Burkholderiaceae_B > JAJYRX01. The sequence goes on from DAHVSI010000114.1 coordinate 7,462, forward strand.
CCATAACGAATGGGCAGCTCACGATACGAATGCAGGCCGGCATTGAAGATCTGGATATGCCCGGGACAATTCATGGGCTTGACGCCGTAAGTCCGGTTTTCGGACTCTGTCGTGAACATGTTTTCAGCGTAGTTATCCCAGTGGCCGGTTTGTTTCCACAACGATAAGTCGAGGATCTGTGGTGCCTTGACCTCCTGATAACCGCTTTCCCGATATATGCCACGCATGTATTGTTCGATTTGCTGCCATACTGTCCACCCTTTGGGGTGCCAGAAGACCAGGCCAGGCGCCTCGTCCTGAAAGTGGAACAGGCCCAGTTCGCGACCCAGCCGGCGGTGGTCACGCTTTTCAGCCTCTTCCAACATGGTTAGGTAGGCTTTTTGCTCTTCTTTGGTTGCCCACGCCGTGCCATATATCCGTTGCAACATTTCATTGTCGCTGTTGCCCCGCCAGTACGCACCAGCAACCTTCATGAGCTTGAACACTTTGAGATGGCCGGTGGACGGCACGTGTGGCCCACGACACAGGTCCACAAAGTCGCCCTCGCGATACAGAGTAATGGGCTGATCATCAGGGATAGATGCGATGATTTCAGCCTTATATACTTCGCCCATATCGTGAAACAGCTGAACGGCGTCGTCGCGGTTCCACACCTCGCGGGTGACCACCTCGTTCTTGCGTGCCAGTTCGGTCATCTTATTCTCGATGGCCTCAAGATCTTCAGGCGTAAACGGGCGGTGATAGGAAAAATCGTAGTAAAAGCCGTTGTCAATAACCGGACCTATCGTGACCTGAGCCTCGGGAAAGAGCTCCTTGACAGCGTAGGCCAGCAAGTGGGCAGTAGAATGCCGCAACAGCTCCAGCCCCTCCGGATCACGTGCAGTCACGATGGCCAGATTGGCATCCTGTTCAATGACATATGAGGTATCAACAAGTGTTTCAGGCTGGCCGTTGTGGCTCACCCGCCCAGCCAGCGCAGCTTTACCCAGTCCCGTACCAATGGTACGCGCCACATCGCCCACCGATACTGGGCCGGAAAAATCGCGCTGGGAACCATCGGGCAAGGTAATTTGAAGCATGTAAGTGGATTTCCTGTATTCTGCAATAAAAAACGCGGCTTGGGAGCCGCGTTACCCGGTACGACACATGGTGTGTTGCAAACAGAACTGAACGCGGCTGACAACTATATTAGCCGGGTGGATGTTCGTGCTGTTGTAAATAGATGCATGCTGTTGCCTTAAGAGCACAATATTACTGTTGCATAGTGCGCCCGCGTGTGTACCAACTAGGTTTGTAGCGTATTAACCAGATGCGGCCATTATAGAAAAAAACAAGCCCATTCGCCAGCTTATTGCTTTTTGGTCCGGGCCATCACGGCGATCATGATAGGCTGCCTTCATCCGAGACATTCAGCAGCACAACAATAGCTTTACTGCTTGACATGCAGGCAAGTTTTACCTATAGTTCTTTATTCTATTTTGATAGGCGGTTAGCTCAGTTGGTTAGAGCGCTAC
>DAHVSI010000115.1 GCA_027324645.1 Castellaniella sp.
GCTGCAGCTGCCCAGGCTTGGCACCACCAAACAGCCAAACACTGTTGATGGGTCTTAACCCCTGGTTTGCCCGCCGTTCGTTGACGGGATGATCAAACCATAGCATTTGCAGTTCGTTGCTTAACCGTCGCCAGGGGCGCCCTGCAATGTCCAGACTCCACCAGTCATTCACATTGGTCAGGCTGACAAGCTCAGGGCTGGCGGCCCGTGGTGTAAAACCTTGCGGTAACTGGACACGCCAGTGTGTGGCGCTTAATGGGGCTACATCAAAACCGGCTGTTTTGCATAGCTCGCCCGCGCTGGCCAATAGCTGGGTGCTGTCCTCGTCGGTAACATTCAGGTATTGGGCTGGAATCAATACGGCGCCTTCGCGAACGGCTGACAAATGAACCAGCTCGAGTAGCCATACTGGCCCGTCACCAGAATAGTCGTCATGCGCTATGAGCGGACCCAGGCCCGCGCTGGCGGCCAGGCCATCCTGTGGATGGTACTGTCGTTGAACAAGCTGCCAGTACTCCAAAGGGGTACACAAAGTGTGTGCCGGGTCGGCGGTAACGTGTTTGGCGCGGCTTCTGGCAAACCAGTGCAATAGCGTGGGGGCCACTTTTTCAAGGTGGGGAACCAGTGCCTTGGCAGCGGTCGAATCGGGCAGGGCGCCAGGTAATACAATTCGCATGATTAGGATTGTAATGGCTGAGGGCCGGACAGGACGATGTGATGGTTTATGAGCTTTGGATTGGCATGCGTTATGCCGGGTTGGCAAGATCGCGGCGAGGCCGTGGTCACGACCGCTTTGTGTCGTTTATTGCGGCCAGTTCCATGACGGGTATAGCCCTTGGCGTTGCGGCTCTTATCGTGGTGTTGTCGGTGATGAACGGTTTCCAGCGGGATGTTCGCGATCGCATGCTATCTGTGATTCCCCATATTGAACTCTACGCTGTGGGACAAACCCCCGACCAGACTCTTGATACCTGGCAGGATATGGCCAATAGCGCTTTGAACAATTCGTCTGTCGAAGCCGCTGCGCCATTCGTTTCCGCGCAAGCCATGGTCGCACGGGGGCAAGAGCTGGCCGGCATTGAGGTGCGTGGCATTGATCCGGCTAACGAAACAGGAGTGTCGGACCTGGCAGAGCAGATGCTTGAAGGCAGTCTGGATGAACTTCAGCCAGGCAAGTACAAGATAGTGCTTGGCGGGGCACTGGCATCCCGGTTGCAGGTTGGACTGGGCGATACCTTGCTGGTTCTGGCGCCGCAAGGCAATATCACGCCTGCCGGCTTTACGCCACGTATGCGCCAGTTTACGGTCAGTGGCGTATTTTCATCGGGCCATTATGAATACGATTCATCGCTGGCCTTTATGGACGTCACAGATGCCGCGCGTGTGTTTCGTGACGGCTCGACCAGTGGGGTCCGCCTGCGCATCCACGATATGCACAAAGCCATTCAGGTCAGCGGTCAATTACGTCGTGACCTGCCGGGCAATGTCCATGTGCGCGACTGGTCACAAAACAATCGTACGTGGTTTGCGGCCGTTCAGACAGAAAAGCGGATGATGTTTCTTATCCTTACCCTGATCATCGCTGTTGCAGCGTTTAATCTGCTGTCATCGCTCGTGACGGCGGTCAAGGACAGACGGGCCGATATCGCCATTTTACGAACACTGGGTGCTACACCTGCCGAGGTGGCCCGCGTCTTTCTTGTCCAGGGAGCGCTGATTGGTGTGGTTGGTACCGCCGCTGGTGTGGGGCTGGGCGCACTGGTTGCGTGGAATATTGACGTGGTTGTGCCGTTTATTGAAAATCTTCTTGATATGGAATTTTTGCCGGCCCAAATCTATTTCATCACCGAAATGCCCTCCGACCCGCACTGGTCTGATATTACGATTATTGGTGTCACGTCACTGATACTTTCATTGCTGGCCACTTTGTATCCCAGTTGGCGGGCATCACGGTTACAGCCTGCCAAGGTGTTGCGCTATGACTGATTCCAATGCAAGAGTAGTCCTGCAGGCAAAGGGCCTGAACAAGACGTATCGTGAAGCCAGCCAGACTATTTGTGTACTAGACGGCGTTGATCTGTCCGTCACCGCAGGCCAGATGGCTGCTGTTGTTGGTGCGTCCGGTTCCGGCAAAAGCACACTGCTGCACTGTTTGGGCTTGCTCGACCAGCCCGATGACGGCGACGTGGTTGTTGATGGGCAGGCTACGACCGGGCTTTCAGAAACGCGTCGCAGCCGTATTCGCAACCGTTCGCTGGGATTTGTGTATCAGTTTCATCATCTTCTTGCCGAGTTTTCCGCTCTGGATAATGTTGCCATGCCACTTATCGTGAGGCGCACCAAGCTTGCAAGTGCGCGCGAGCGGGCACGTAGCTTGCTGGAACAGGTGGGGTTGGCCAACAGGGATCAGCATTATCCGGGCCAGCTCTCAGGTGGAGAACGGCAACGGGTAGCACTTGCCAGAGCGCTTGTGACTGAACCCGCCTGTGTCCTGGCTGATGAACCCACCGGCAATTTGGATCAGGAGACGGCGGCCAGTATGTTCGCTCTTCTTCAGCGTATTAACAATGAAGCGGGCACGGCGTTTGTTATCGTGACGCACGATAACAAGCTCGCCTCCATGGCGCATGTGCAGTACGCAATGGATAATGGCAGGCTCACATGCTGATCGACACACATTGCCATCTTGATTCATCCCGTTTTGATGCAGACCGGGACGCCGTGATTAAGCGTGCGTTGGCCGCTGATGTACGTCACATCGTGATACCGGCCGTCAATCCGGATAATTTTCAGGCAGTTGCTGATCTGGCGGACCGTGTACCTGGTGGAGCGTATGCCCTGGGGATACATCCCATGTGTGTGCCGGACGCGTCAGAAGCCGATCTGGAGCTTCTTGACGAGGCCCTTGAGGCGCGGCGGGACGACACCCGCCTGGTGGCCGTGGGAGAAATCGGGCTTGACTTCTTTATTCCCGAGCTAAAAACGGACCATGCGGTACGCAAGCAGGAGGCTTTTTATCTGGCCCAGCTGCGGATTGCCAGGCGTCATGGTTTGCCAGTTATTTTGCATGTCAGGCGCTCTCAGGACCGCATTCTTAAATATTTGCGCCAACAGCCTGGCATCGAAGGTGTCGCGCACGCCTTCAATGGCAGCATGCAACAGGCACACAGTTTTATTGACTTGGGAATTAAGCTTGGGGCAGGCGGCGCGATGACGTATGAACGGTCCCGCCAAATCCGTCGTTTGGGGGCTCAGATTCCGCTTAGTAACTGGGTGCTTGAAACAGACGCGCCCGACATACCGCCCGCCTGGTTATCTAGCAAAACGGACCAGCCGCCCCGCAACGAGCCGGCCGAGGTGGCCGGTGTAGCACGAACCCTTGCGAGCCTAAAAAATATGGCCCTGGCAGACGTGATCACACAAACAGGCCAAAATGCCAGCCGCCTGTTTGGTCTATCCAGCACTACGCAATAAACCTTAAAGACCTTACAAGGCACGAGTAGTAGGCCGACAGCCTCGATTTTCTTATCGTTCCAGAGCCTGTTGTAGACAAAGGAACGTGCCGTGGGGCGGCTGGTTTTAATCGTATTCATGTGCGGCAGTACCCTGGTGCACACCTTATCGGTCCTGCCTGGAGCCTATTGGCTGGGACTAGGGGCGCTGATATCGGCAGGCATGGTGTGGCTTGCCTTGCGGCTTTATCGCAGCAGCACCAAAACACACTGGAGGTGGGTAGTATGGCTGCCGGCTGCCTTGTTGCTGGGCTTTATTCTAACCAGCATCCGTGCCCATTACCGGTTATCCAGCGTGCTGCCACAAACAGATGTCAATCGGGTGGCGCGCGCTCAGCTGCAGGTTGTATCGTTGCCCGTCCGTGATCATCAGGGTATCCGGTTTCTTGGCCATATTCGTTCGGCTAAGCCCAAGGGGCTGCCAGAACTGGTCTCTGTTTCCTGGAATGAGCCGCGCTGGCGGGGCCCTTATGCCAAACCTCAACCTCATCTATCAGCACTGCCCGATGTTAAGCCCGGGCAGCTATGGCGTATGGCCTTGGTCGTCAAGCCGGTCCATGGCAGTCTGAATCCAGGGGGGTTTGACTACGAGCGGTATGCCTTTGCCAACGGTGTACGGGCGCAAGCAACCGTTCGCGGTACACCGTGGCTGCTTGGCGACGAGCCAGCCACCAGCATTCGTGTCTTGGCCCACCGGATGCGTTATGCCATCAAACAAGCATTGAGCCCTTACGTTGACCATCAGCGTTTTGGGGCTGTATTGCTGGCTCTGGCTATTGGCGATCAGGCCGCGATTAGTGCCGCAGACTGGAAAACATTCAATCGAACGGGTCTGACCCATCTGGTTGCCATCAGCGGTACCCATATTTCTCTTGTTGCCGGACTGGTTGCCTTGCTTGTTTCCGCGGTATGGCGCCGTGTGTTCATTAGTTCGCACGGTCTGGCGGAACGGGTCCCTGCACAAATTGCTGCGGGCATGGGTGCCATGATTGCGGGAGGCATATATTGTCTTCTGGCGGGATGGGGCGTGCCGGCACAACGATCCTTCTTCATGCTGGCAGTGGTGGTTATCACCTACATGCTGCGGGTGCCACTTGGCACTTCTCAGGTTTTGGTTCTGGCTGCTTTTGTGGTGACGCTCATTGATCCATGGGCAGTGCTTTCCAGCGGGTTCTGGTTGTCATTTGCTGCTGTATCGGTATTGGTCGCAGCTGCTACGTCGCAAGCCAGAAGGCCCACCCGGGCGCGTCTTTCCTCTTTTCAGCGAGTTGGCTCTGGCATGGTAGTGGCCACCCGTTTGCAAATACTCATTACGCTTGCGCTGTTTCCCGTTCTGGCGCTGCTGTTTGCCGAAATATCACTGGTTTCACCGGTAGCCAATGCTTACGCCATCGCGCTCGTCAGTCTTGTGGTGACGCCCTTGTCGCTTATCGCTTCGGTGCTCGCATTATGGCCGCCTGTAGCCGGGCCCACCAAAATTATTGTAGAGACGGCACACACTACTTTGGCATGGATGATGGTACCCACCAAGTGGCTGGCCGACTTGCCCTTTGCCAGTGTAGGGGTAACCAAGCCGCCAGTATGGACCCTGTTATTAGCTCTGATAGGGGTAGTCATTGGGTTGCTGCCCCGGCTTGTGCCTGGTCAGGTTGCTGCCTGGGGCCTGTTGTTGCCCGCCCTGATGGGCCGTGCCGATTCGCTTGCCCCCGGAGAATGGCGGGCGCATGTTCTGGACGTAGGGCAGGCGGGCAGTATCGTGGTAGAAACAGCCAATCACGCAATTGTGTTTGACACAGGTATACGTCACAGCATCGAATCAGACTCGGCCGAACGCGTCATCAAGCCGTTCCTTAGACAGCAAGGCATTCGGGAGTTGGATGTGTTGGTACTGTCTCATGCCGATCTGGATCATGTGGGTGGCCTACGCAGTCTGTTGCTTGATGTTCGGGTCCACCAGTCATTTGCACCGTTCGATGTCAGGCAATGGCTGCTGACCGAGGCTGACAAGCTGGGTGTGAACGGCCATTTGCCGCCACTGCCGATGGCGTTATCAGATTGTCATGATCGCCAGCATTGGGAAGTGGACAATGTTCGATTCCACTTGTTATGGCCTCGTTCCGACCAGCCGTCGCCAACCATGACCAGTTCCAGGCAACGCAATGACCATAGCTGTGTCTTGTCCATTCGCGGCAGCGATCATGCGCTGCTGTTACCGGGGGACATCAATGCCGCCCAGGAAGAGGAAATCGTCCAGCGGGGTCTAAGATCGCACGATGTCGTTGTGGCAGCCCATCATGGATCCCGTGGCTCCTCCAGCCCGTCATTTGTGAATGCCACACAGGCCAGCCATGTTGTCATGCAGGCTGGTGCATGGTCACGCTACGGACATCCGCATCCTGACGCCATTGGAAGATGGCAAAGTGGTGGAAGCACCATATGGCGATCGGATCGCGACGGGGCCGTCATTTTCTGTTCCTGTAACGGGCAGTTGACGGTCGATGCGCACCGGCAGGTGCAACGCCGATACTGGCATCATGGAGCGCTCTCCAAGCCGTGAGACGGACAAGGCAATAACGCCTGAGCATGAGCGTTTTTGCTTATTGCGTAGGCGGGATTTTTGGGCGATGATTGAATAACGGTTCACAAGACCGTTGCTGCAGTCGTTTACTGCCCGAAAAAATCCACAAGATATTTTCACAGATAGCCATGACAGACTCTAACGCACTGCGTTTGCGCGTGCCCGAACCCTCCGGGCGCCCCGGCGAACGTACCGATTTTTCCTACCTGCGGCTGGAATCAGCCGGCACGGTGCCACGCCCCAAGCCCGATGTACCGCCTCTTGAAACAGCCGATCTGGCTTGGCGGCTCATCCGCGTCTTGGATGACGATGGTAACGCCGTTGGCCCGTGGGATCCCAAGCTCACTCCTAAAGAACTGGTTACCGGCCTGCGCCATATGCTTGTTACGCGGGCGTTTGACTCGCGCATGCTCATGGCGCAGCGCCAGCGCAAAATGTCGTTTTATATGCAAAGCCTTGGCGAAGAGGCCATCGGGGTGGCACAGGCTATGGCCCTGCAGCCCGACGACATGTGCTTTCCATCGTACCGTCAGCAAAACATTCTTATCGCTCGTGGTTGCCCCTTGTCCGACATGATCTGCCAGCTGTTATCCAACCGCTGCGATCGTCTTATGGGAAGGCAGTTGCCTGTCATGTATTCCCGTCGCGACTACGGCTTTTTCTCCATCTCGGGCAATCTGGCCACCCAGTTTGTCCAGGCCGTCGGCTGGGCAATGGCGTCAGCCATCAAGGGCGATACCCGTATCGCCTCGGCCTGGATTGGCGATGGTGCGACGGCGGCAGCCGATTTTCAGACGGCTCTGACGTTTGCGCAGGTGTATCAGGCGCCGGTCATTCTGAATATTGTCAACAACCAGTGGGCCATTTCCACCTTTCAGTCACTGGCTGGTGGCGAAGAGGCTACTTTTGCTGCACGCGGCACAGGTTCTGGCATTGCCTCATTACGTGCGGACGGTAACGATTTTCTTGCAGTCTATGCAGTATCGCAGTGGGCGGCCGAACGCGCCCGACGTAATCTGGGACCAACCCTGATCGAATGGGTGTCTTATCGTGCCGGTCCACATTCCACGTCTGACGATCCGTCACGTTATCGCCCCAAGGACGACTGGGAGCATTTTCCGCTTGGCGACCCGATCGAGCGGCTCAAACAGCATCTTATCGGCCTGGGCGTCTGGTCACAGACACAGCATGAACACGCGCTGGAAGAAGCGCGGGAAGCTGTGCTACAGGCGCAGCAGGAAGCCGAAACCCATGGCACGCTCGCCAACGGCCAAACCGCCCAGCCCGCCACGATGTTTGAAGATGTATACGAACAAATGCCCTGGCACCTTCAGCAGCAGCTTGAACAAATGGAGGCCTTGCGATGACAGCATCCAACGAACAGGGGGCAAGCGTGTCCATGACCATGATTCAGGCGCTGCGCTCTGCCATGGATATCATGCTGGAGCGTGACGACAACACGGTCATTTTCGGGCAGGACGTAGGCTATTTTGGCGGTGTGTTCCGTTGCACCGAGGGCTTGCAGAAAAAATACGGCAAAACCCGGGTGTTTGATTCTCCCATTTCCGAAGGCGGCATCGTGGGTGCCGCCGTGGGTATGTGTGCCTATGGTCTGCGCCCGATTGTCGAGATCCAGTTTGCTGATTATTTTTACCCCGCTACCGACCAAATCGTCTCGGAAGCGGCACGTTTGCGGTACCGCTCGGCCGGGGACTTTATTGCGCCACTAACCATTCGCATGCCCAGCGGTGGGGGCATATACGGCGGGCAAACGCACAGCCAAAGCCCTGAAGCAATTTTCACCCATGTCGCGGGGCTTCGGGTGGTTATGCCTTCCAACCCATACGAGGCCAAGGGCTTGCTGATTGCTTCCATAGAATCCAATGATCCCGTTATTTTCCTGGAGCCCAAGCGGGTGTACAACGGGCCCTTCGACGGACACCATGACAAGCCTGTGGTGCCTTGGTCCGATCATCCCATGGGCCAGGTACCCCAAGGGTATTATCGCGTCCCGCTGGAATCCGCCTCCGTCGTTCGTTCTGGGTCGGACGTTACTGTGCTTACGTACGGCACGATGGTGCATGTGTGCCAGGCCGCGGCCCAAGAAACCGGGGTTGACGCCGAAATTATCGATCTACGCACTATCTGGCCTGTTGATCTGGAAGCCATTACGTCTTCCGTGCAAAAAACCGGACGCTGCGTCATCGTCCATGAAGCCACACAAACAAGTGGCTTTGCTTCCGAGCTCGCCACGCTGGTCCAAGAACACTGCTTCTACCACCTTGAGGTGCCTATACAGCGGGTGACAGGCTGGGATACGCCGTATCCGCATGCTCATGAATGGTCCTACTTTCCCGGCCCCAAACGCATTGGCGCAGCGTTGCAACAAGCACTGAAGGAATACTAATGTCGACTCATACGATCAAAATGCCCGATATCGGAGAGGGCATTGCCGAAGTTGAAATTGTGGAATGGCATGTCGCGGTGGGCGATACGATTACTGAAGACCAAGTGGTGGCCGATGTCATGACCGACAAAGCCAGCGTCGAGATTCCGTCTCCGGTTGCCGGCGTTGTACGTACGCTTGGCGGACAGGCAGGCGATGTCCTGGCTGTTGGCGCCGAGCTCATCACCATTGCCCAATCTGCAGATAGTACAGCTGATAAGACAAATAACAATCAGGCCACGCCGTCTTCATCACCTGTTTCTCAAACCAAACCGGCAGAGCCCAAACAACCAGAGCCGTCTCATAACGCTGCTCCCAAACCAGCTTCACAACCTCAACACGCTTCTCAAGCGGTCGGCAGCGGGGTGCTGGCGTCACCATCGGTTCGTTATCGTGCCCGCCAGCTTGATATTGACCTGGCCAAGGTGGCAGAGTCAGGCGATGTGCCGGTCAGCCATCGCGATCTGGATCAGTATCTGATCCGCCAACATGGCCACCCGTCCGAGTCGCCTGTTCAGCAAGCAGAATCGCCTGCTCAGCAGACAAAAGGACCAGACAAGAGCAGGGCGCCAGTGCCCACCGACGCTGAAGGAGGGACCCAGCAGATCAAGGTAGTGGGCATGCGCCGGCAAATTGCGCAAAAAATGCAAGAGTCCAAGCGCCAGATTCCACACTTCAGCTATGTCGAAGAAGTAGATGTCACCGAACTCGAGGCGTTGCGCAAGCAGCTCAATGACCGGGCTGATACTGATGACCCAAGACTGACCTTATTGCCGTTTTTGGTCAAAGCGATGGTATTGGCCGTGCGCAAGCACCCTGAAATGAATGCGACGTTTGACGATCAGGATAACGTGATTACGCGGTTTGACGATGTCAATCTAGGCATTGCAGCGCAGACTGACAGGGGGCTGATGGTCCCGGTTATCCGGCGTGTCGACACGCTCGATCTCTGGCAATGCGCGGCACAAATTTCCAGTCTGGCGGCGGCCGCGCGGTCTGGACGGGCCAGTCGTGAGCAATTGTCCGGTTCCAGCATTACGCTTAGTAGCCTTGGGCCACTCGGGGGAATTGTCTCGACACCTATCATCAATTATCCCGAAGTGGCTATCGTGGGCGTGAATCGGATTGTTGAACGCATGATGGTGCAGGGCGGATCGGGCGTACCCCGCAAAACCATGAACCTGTCTTCTTCGTTTGATCATCGTGTCATTGACGGAATGCAGGCGGCCCAATTCATCCAGACTATCAGGCAGCTCCTTGAATGTCCTGCATTGCTGTTCGTTGACGCAGACCCCTGAGCTACAATTCAGACTGGATGCGTCTGGAGCTCTTATGTCTGATCCCACAACTGCCCCCCGCCTTGATTACGTTACATGCGCCAGCCCGGCCGGGACGCACCGCATGGCCTACTGGGAGTGGGGGGATCCTGACAACGACAGGGTGCTGGTATGTGTGCATGGGCTGACACGCACCGGGCGGGATTTTGATCTGGTGGCACAACGCATGGCGGATCGGTATCGCGTGGTGTGCCCCGATATCGTGGGACGAGGGCGTTCCGACTGGCTTATTAACCCGGCCCATTATGCGGTTCCGCAGTACGTGTCCGATATGCTGACCCTGATTGCGCGCCTGCAACCGGCCAGACTGGACTGGCTGGGTACGTCCATGGGGGGCCTGATTGGCATGGGGCTGGCCGCAGCGGTCAACCTGTCGCCACTCATGCAGCCCGAGCGCCGTGGCCCCGGATTGCCCGCTGACCAATCTCTGCCGCTGGGTCGGTTCATTCTTAACGATATCGGCCCGGTAATTGATACAGACGGCCTGGCTCGCATCGCCGACTATGTGGGCCAGGATCAGTCGTTTGCCACGTTTCCCGAGGCAGTTGAATATATCCGTTCTGTCTCAGCCGATTTTGGCACCCACGATCAGGCCGGATGGGAAGCTTTAACGCAGCACGTGATGATCCAGCACCAGGACCGTTGGGTCAAACACTATGACTTGCGCATTGCACATGCCATGGCTGAAGAAACCCCACAGGCGGTCACGGGTGCTGCCGAGATACTGTGGCCGGCATTTGAGTCATTGCGGCATCCCGTACTGATCGTGCGTGGCGAAACCTCTGATCTTCTTACCCCCCAAACGGCCGATCAGATGTTGTCCCGGCATGGTGCAGCGCGCTTATTTACGGTGCCCCAGGTGGGGCACGCCCCCACGTTGCGTACGCCCGATCAAATCGAACCGCTACGCAACTTTCTTCTTGAGGATTAAAGGCATTCGTTATGAGTAAAGCGTTTGTCAAAGAAAA
>DAHVSI010000175.1 GCA_027324645.1 Castellaniella sp.
ATAAAAAGTTGATCGAAGTGGCCTCGGCCTGGGGCAAATAATGCAGGGTCGTAAAAAACGACAGTGTTGCCAGCAACATGGTGGCACCCCGCGTGATTTGTGCCCAGGGGCGCGGTGTGCGCAACACGGCCATGCCCCGAGAAGGCATGATCAGGGCACACACCAAGATCAGGTGGACGATGTAGCGTATCCAGGCCATGACCCATAACGAGACACCAATGCCCATGGTCCATTTGCCACTGGCATCAAGGGTAGACAGCGCCCAGGTGGACAGCACGACAACAACAATGCCAGCAATATGTGACGGGCTGGCGGCCGCACTCAATGAGGCTTGTGTCACAGTGGTTCAAGCCCCTCGCGAAATTCTTGGGCACGATCCTGATACGATTTTGCGCTTGCCTGCAAGCCCTCGACTTCATCGTCAGTAAGCTCGCGCACGACCCGTGCCGGCGCCCCCAGGATCAGCGACCGTGGCGGAAAAGTTTTGCCTTCTGTTACTACGGCCCCTGCGCCTACCAATGACTGTGACCCAATGACAGCATTGTTGAGCACGACGGCCTGTATGCCAATCAGGCTGCCTTCACCGATAGTGCAACCATGCAACATGGCCTGGTGCCCAAGCGTGACGTTGCTGTCTAGCGTAAGCGGGCACCCCGGATCAGTATGCAGCACGGCGCCGTCCTGTACATTGGACCCTTCGCCAATGGTGATTAGTTCGTTATCACCGCGAAGCACGGCACCCGGCCAGACACTCGAGTTTTCTTTCAGGGCCACACGGCCAATGACCGTGGCACCTGGGGCAACATACGCGCTTTGGTGCACCTCGGGGACCCTGTCTCCCAGACGATACAAACTCATGACGGACTCCTTTTTTATGACCGTGTAATTGTAGCGCCACGCCGGATCAGGCCGGCGCTACGTCCCAGGCAATAAGCGCCCATCGAACGCTGCCGGCATCCGGGCTGTTGCCTTGTGATGGAGCTGAATGATGGGGCGTTTGAATATATTGCAGGGTCGGGAACACGCCCTGCTGACGCAAAATATTAAGAATGAACATGTAGTCGGGCGCACCACTGCCCTGACCTTGCGCTGCCCCCGCATCACGCGACGGAGCAAAAAAGCCGCTGGCAGGATAGGTTATATAGACACGTTGGCGGGCATGTCTATGTAACCGTTGCAAAGCGTCGCCCATGTCTTCGACCAGAGTGGAGCGCGACGCCACCACCAAGTCACATACTGGCACATCGTCCCAGTCATCATCCCAACTGGCGTTTACCGGGTGGACATTGGCAAGCCCGGCTGTCCGGGCGTGATGCATCAGCACATCAAGCATGACGGGGCTGTAATCTAGCCCGTATACGGCATCAAGCCGCTGTGCCACTTGAATGGCAATATTACCGGCCCCACAGCCCACATCAAGCAGGGTGCGGGCACCGGTGAAATCAATGTGACTGATCAGTTCAGTTGCATACGGCGAAGCCAGAGGCTGGTCACGGAGCTTGTGTGCCCGCTTATCCCATTGCTGCGGTGTTTTGGCCGGCCTGCCAATACGCCGCTTTTCTTCCCGATACAACTGAGCGAAATCTAATCTGTTCTTTAATAGCATGCGATCACTGGGATATAGTAGGGACACAAGGATAATAACGCAGGCCCCTGGCTATCCCGGGTTTGCTGCGCACAGCGCAAGCGGTCGCCGGCCTGCCAATCAATTGCAGGAGAATCTACATGCCAGATAACGCTCTTAACCGGCTGGGCATTAAAGTGCCTATTATTCAGGCGCCCATGGCAGGCACCTCTACCCCTGAACTGGCGGCGGCGGTATCCAACGCTGGAGGCCTGGGGTCGCTAGGGTTGGCAAGCAGTACTGTTGACCAGGCCCGGGAGGCCATTGCCAAAACCCGTTCGCTGACGTCTGGCAGTTTTAACGCCAACTTTTTTTGCCACCGACCCGCGACGCCTGACCCGACCAGAGAAACTGTCTGGCTGCGCTACCTGGCACCCCTGTTTGCTGAATTTGGCGCCGAGCCGCCCGACAGCCTGGCCGCACCCTATCTGTCTTTTGTTGAAAACACCGCCATGCAGGACATGGTTGTTGAGGAATGTCCCCCTGTCGTGAGTTTTCACTTTGGCTTGCCGCCGGCCGATGTCATCAAGCGCTTTAAGGATGCCGGCATTGTGCTCATGGCTACGGCTACCAAGCTGTCTGAAGCGCAGGCGATTGAAGCCGCAGGGCTGGACTTTATTGTCGCGCAGGGCTGGGAAGCGGGCGGACACCGGGGGGTGTTTGACCCTGACGAACAGGACCGGCAACTGACCACCTTGTCATTATTGACACTACTGGGCCAGCGATGCTCATTACCCATTATTGCCGCAGGCGGCATCATGGACGGTGCGGGCATTAGGGCCGTGCGCCGGCTGGGTGCCTGCGCCGCACAAATGGGCACCGCATTTGTGGTTTGCCCCGAATCCGCAGCAAACCAGGCTTACCGCAATGCGCTAAGTAGTGATGCCGCACTGCGTACCCGGTTTACAACAGCCATATCAGGCCGCCCGGCCCGTGGCATCAGCAGCCGGGTACATATAGACATTGACACGCCCGGGCGACCGATACTGCCGGACTTCCCCATTTGCTATGTGGCGACGAAGGCACTACAAAAGGCAGCCGCCGACCGGGGCGAACATGGCTTTGCATCGCATTGGGCAGGCCAGGGAGCCCCGTTGGCACGGTCCATGCCGGCCGCTGAGCTGGTCAGGCTGCTAATTGAAGAAATGGTTAGCCAGCCGCCCCTATAGCAAGGGCCTGGCTAGTGGTCCAAGCCCCTAGCTGGTGGCGGAGCGGAAGGTATCGCGGTGCAACAACTGGCCCACGATAAAGCAGGCCGTACCCGCCCACAACACCCACCACTGTGGGGTGAACATGGTGCCGATGGCAAACGCAATAGCGGCGATGGATCCAATAATGACAAAAACGGTGCGCGTACCAAGGACGGCCGCAATGGAAATGCCGATTAGGATGGCAGCCAGGATTTGAATAATATAAGACATGGTCGTCCCCAATTTGTTGTTGTGCCGTTGGCCTGAACTTTACCGATGCCAACCGGGCGCCTGTATCTGTGTACGGGCCAGTTTATCATTTGTGCCACAGGCTGGGCCGTTAGCAGGAGCTATATCTATAAGCCCTTGCCATAGCCCATGGCCACCGATGCCTCTTGCGCGGTTTCGACCCATACGCTTTGAGCAACCGTATATTCCTGCAACCCCTGCAAACCGCTGGAGCGCCCATAACCACTTTCGCCCATGCCACCAAAAGGCGACATGACAGAAATGGATTTGTAGCTATTGATCCAGACAGTGCCTGCACGCAGCTGGTGCGCAACACGATGGGCCCTTGCCGGATCCTGTGTCCATACGGCCCCGGCCAGCCCAAATTTTGTCTGGTTGGCCAACTGCACGGCCTGCTCTTCGTCCGCAAAAGGCATGACGACCAGCACCGGCCCAAACACTTCTTCGCAGGCTATATCCATATCGGGGGTGACGTCGCGCAACACTGTGGGCGCCACAAAATAGCCCTCTTCCGTACCCTCGGGCAGCGTATCGGGCCTGCCACCACCTGTAACAATGCGCGCCCCCGCCCTGACGGCGTGGTCAATCATGGTCGTGACGTGTTGATATTGTCGGGAATTTTGCAATGGCCCCATGCGTGTGTCGTCATCACCGGGCAGGCCCGTGACAATTTCCGGACAGGCCCGGGCCAGCCGGTTGCATACCTCGTCCATCAGGCTTTCGTGCACCAGCAAGCGCGACCCTGCTACACAACTTTGGCCTGCAGCACCAAAAATGGCTGCCTGTGCACCGGCAACCGCATTGTCTATGTGGGCGTCTTCGAAAACAATATTGGCCGACTTGCCCCCGAGTTCAAGCACCGTAGGCGCCAGGCGGCTGGCACCAGCCTGTGCAATCAGCCGCCCACTGGCCGGGGAGCCCACAAAGACCAGCTTGGCAATATCAGGATGGTGGGTCAGCGCTGCACCTGTTTCCGGCCCCAGCCCGTTGACAATGTTGATCAGCCCCTGGGGCAAACCGGCCTGCTCCAGGCAACTGGCCAGGACTGCCGATGTAAACGGCGTGAGCTCGGATGGCTTGAGCACCACCCCATTTCCAGCAGCAATAGCCGGGGCCAGCTGCCAGCCACAAGTAAACAGCGGCGCATTCCAGGGGGTAATTTGCCCCACCACGCCGTAAGGCACCGGCACGACATAGTTAAGGTGACTTGTTGGTACAGGCACCACGTGGCCATGCTGCTTGTCGCACCAGCCCGCATAATATTCGAACATTTCCCGGACTTTGACGACTTCTGCACGGCAATCGCGCACCGGCTTGCCGGCCACGATGGATTCAAGCCGTGCCAGGGCTTCTTCGTGGCCCTGCAACCCGCCGACAGCGGCCATCATACGGCGGCCACGCTCGCTGGCAGTCAGGGCCATCCATGTTTGCTGCGCCCGGGTTGCTGATTCAACCGCCAGATTGACCATATCAGCGCCGGCATCGTGATACGTGACAAGCAACTGCCCGGTTGCCGGATTGTATAAATCGATTGGCTCGCCCTTGCCCGCCTGAAAATGCCCATCGACCCAGTTGGACATGGGGACATCATCGTCAATGCCAAAGTATTCCAGCAGCTGGAAGAGCGTGTCGGCATCCTGTTGATGCAAAGAGGTCATGTTGATGCCTCGCCTGAACGTGATCCGGACAAAAATTGCGTGACGATCTGGTTGAAATCAGAAGCGTCCGCCAGGGTATCGGTATTGGCCTGCCAGATGCTCGACACCATGTCGACCATATCAGGGTCAAGACCCACCGCCTTGGCAGCATCCGCCGCCAGACGCAAATCTTTGCGCATGAGACCCATCGTAAAACCGGAGTCAAATGTATTGGACAAAACCCACTTGGGAAAGTTGACTTCGCTGACTGCGCTGCGCCCGGACCCGCTATTGATCCCTGCCAGGCAATCTTGGGGTTCGACACCAGCATGGCTGGCCATGGCTACCGCTTGCGCTACCGCAACCAGATTGGTTGCACACAGAAAGTTATTGGCCAGCTTGACGACATGCCCTGAGCCTGGCCCGCCCACATGTGTCGTTTTGCTTGCCAGCGCATTCAGCACTGGTTGCACACGCGTGATAGTTGCCGCGTCACCGCCAAGCAGCATGCCTAATGTGCCGTTGGCCGCACCCGCTGGGCCGCCACTGACCGGCGCATCAAGCCATTGCAAGCCGGCCTGCAATACCTTTTGCGCCATGACCTTGGTACTGGCGGGGTCGCTGGTAGACGCGTCCATGACTACGCTGCCAGCCGGCGCATGCCTAAGCAAATTGGGTGTTTGCAAAACAACGGTTTCTACCTGGGCGGAAGACGGCAGCGACAGCAAGTACACATCGGCCTGGGGCAAAGGCGCATCTGGCGCAACCACTGCGATCCCGTCGGCCTCCAGCTGTTTGCGCGAGGCTTCAATAGGATCAAGCCCTGTTACCTGCAAACCAGCACTGGCCAGCGTGCGGGCCATGTTGCCGCCCATCTGGCCCAAGCCAATAACTGCTACTTTCATGCGTTATTCCCAAGCAACATGTTGACTAGTGTCAGCCAGTACTCAACACCCACAGGCAGCAAAGCATCGTTGAAATCGTAATGCGGATTATGCAGGGCGGCACTGTTTGCGCCATTGCCTAGCCAGATATAGGCGCCAGGACAGCGCTGCAGCATAAACGAGAAATCTTCGGAAGCCATGCTGGGAGGCGGATTACGATGCACCTGTGTAATGCCTGGCGTGGCCTTGAGCGCCTGCACACACTTTTCGGCATGCTCAGGCGAATTAATGGTGGGCGGGTAGCGGGGCTCGTATTCGAGCGTGGCAGTGAGCCCGTGGAATGAGGCCAGCGCATCGACCGCCGCGCGCAACCGTGACTCAAGCTGTTCGCGCTGGGCCGTATCGAAACACCGCAAGGTGCCTTTGAGCTCGACGCTATCGGGCAGCACATTGTAGGCATCGCCCGCATGGAAACTGGTAACGCTAAGCACAGCGGGCTGGTGTGCTGCGGTTTCGCGGCTGACGAAACCCTGTATCTGGGTGACGAACTGACTGGCGGCCAGAATCACGTCTTTGCCCAGATACGGCATGGCGGCATGGCAGCCTTGCCCGGTCAGGGTCAGCCTGAAAATATCGAAGGCGGCCATGACGGCTGTATCGTGTACTGCTGCTTCGCCAACCTCAAGCCCCGGCCAGTTGTGCAGGCCATAGACGGCCTCCATGGGGTACTGGTCGAACAGGCCCTCTTCAACCATGACCTGTCCACCCCCTTCGTTTTCTTCGGCAGGCTGAAAAATACAGTACACCGTGCCGGCAAAACTGGGTTTTTTGGCCAGCGCAACAGCGGCACCCAGCAACATGGTCGTGTGGCCATCATGCCCGCAGGCATGCATTTTTCCCTGATTAACTGATGCGTGCGCGTGGCTGCCGGCCTCTGTCACGTCCAGCGCGTCGATATCGGCCCGTAGCCCGATAGCAGGCCCGGGGCCCTGGTCGCCCCGGATGATTGCCAGCAGCCCGGTGCCACGAGCCAGACCCGTCACGACCTCGATATCGTGCGCTTGCAGATGCTCTGCAATCCGCTGACTGGTGCGGTGCTCGGCAAAGGCGGTTTCGGGATGCTGATGAAAATCATGGCGCCACGCGCGCAGCTGCTCAAGATCCAGAGGGTTGGTAGTAACTTCTGTCATGATTTTCCTTTGCTTTGCAATAAACCCTGATTGTTTTACCTTACAACAAAATGTCGGCCACGATGGCTGACCCGATGAACGTGCCGGTAAAGACAAGCAGCGCTGTAATAATCAGCTTCCAGCCGGTACGGCGGAACATGGCAAATTCGTGATTGGACAGGGCCAACCCGGCATAGGCAAGCACCGGCGTCACAATGGCCAGAAAATCCACATGCTTGAGCTGCTCGACCATCCACGCGTTACCGGGAAACCATGGCAGCGTCATGATGATACTGACCAGCGACACCCAGGCCACGCCTGGCAGGTAAAAAGGCATAAACCGTGTCACGACCAGGCCCAGCATGGTCATGATGTACAGCAGAATCATGCCTGGCAGCGCCAGCATGAGCGATCCGCCATTAATGGTATTGGAGAACCAGGCAACCACACACACCACGCCCATGACGATAGCTGTTTGACCCAGGTCTTCCTCCGGACGATCCGGCTCGGACAGCGGTGCTTCATCCTGCATGGAACCATCCGCTGTTGCCGCGGCCACCTGGCGTTTGCCGCGCAAGACGCGATAAAGCCACTCTGACAAGGGCAACGCTATAAATAGCGACACGTACAAACCAGTGGCGTATGTAAGCAAGTTACTGGCTCCGGCAAACGCCATGAGCTCATCGCCAATATCGGGCAGCAGATTGGCCAGGGCGCCCGAGCAGGCGGCCACCATACTGCCGCTACCCACCCCACAAGCCATGGCCAGAGCGCGAGGATCAAAAATATCCAGCGTCAGGATGTAGCTGGCCATGAGGGCAAACCATAGCGTGCCAAACATGGTGCCAACCACGTAGACACCCATCACGCCAATACCTTCGGGGCCTTTAAGCCCATACTTGTCGGAAATAATCGCAATATTGGGTTCACGCGCGATGGAAAATGATGCGCCAATGGCCTCACGACCCATTTTCAGAACCAATACGGCAACAGGCAACGCCAACAGTGCCGTACCCAGGTTACCCAGCTCCTGAAGAATCAGGGCCGGCCCTGCCTGAATCAGCTGCTCAAACGCTGGACCAATCGTCGTGCCAAAACGCGCGATAAATGGCATGACAGCCAACAGAATAAGCGGCGACGCAGCATCGCTAAGTTTGGTGGGGACTACTTTAGATACGCCGCGAAACAGATGCGGATTCAGCAGTAGGCCAAAAATAAATGCATAAAACAGAGGCAGCAGCAACAACGACCCGGGCCCAACAGGCACCTGTATGATGCCAATGTACTCGGACAGCAATGACATCACAATCACGAGTACATGCAGCCGCCAATCCAGCAGCAACGATAATGACACTGACATGTTGCAACTCCTCTTGCTTTGGTGTAATTGATTATTCGTCTGCGCAAGAATACCAAATAAAAAAGCACGACCACGTCGTGCTTTCGGAATATAAGGGTATGTACCCACCAATGTCTGGTCGGGGCGAGAGGATTCGAACCTCCGACTCCTACGTCCCGAACGTAGTACTCTACCAGGCTGAGCTACGCCCCGATTGTGCTAACGGTCACGATTGACTGAAAACGTACAGAATTTTAGCAAAGACTCACGATAAACCGACTGGGGCATCCCGGCCAACGCCTGGTGCGCCAGTTCGGCTTCCTGCAATGCTGCGTTGCTTGTCGCAGCCAGCGCATCCGTATCGCGGATTGCGTTGGCCACCGCCACAAAATCTGCCTCACCCGAACGGATGGCATCTTGTATAAGCGCACATTGCGCTGAGGTGCCATGTTCCATGACATGAATAAGCGGCATGGTCGGCTTGCCTTCACGCAGGTCATCACCCACGTTCTTGCCCAGCGCCTGGGCATCGCCACTGTAGTCCAGCACATCGTCGACCAACTGAAAAGCCGTGCCCACATGCCGACCGTATGCGGCGGCAGCCTGCTGCACCTGGTTGTCGCCCTCGCCAATGATGGCCCCTACCTGTGCAGCCGCCTCGAACAGTTTGGCGGTTTTATAGCGCACAACCTGCAGATAGCGTTCCATGGACACGTCGGGATCGTGCACATTAAGCAACTGCAGCACTTCGCCTTCGGCAATAACGGTGGTGGCGCCCGACAGCACTTTCATGGCTGCCATGGAGCCGGTTTCGACCATCATTTCAAACGACCGTGAGTAGAGATAATCCCCCACCAGCACGCTGGCCGCGTTGCCATAGACAGCGTTGGCGGTTTTCCGGCCGCGCCGCAAATCGGACTCGTCTACCACGTCATCATGCAACAGCGTTGCGGTATGAATGAATTCGACCACGGCGGCAAGCAAATGATGATGGCTCCCCTGGTAACCCAGCGCCCGGGCGACCATGAGCAGGATTGCAGGCCGCATCCGTTTGCCACCGGCGCCAACGATATAGTCTCCAATAGAACGGATGAGGACGACATCCGAATCAAGGCGACTGCGAATTACAGCATCGACGGCCTTCATGTCGTCGGCAACAGGGACTAAAAGTTCAGAAAGACTCAATGTGGCACCTGGCCATAATTAAAAACAGGGGTAGGCTTGTAACCAAGCCTGCAATTATACGGCAGCAGTACAGCATTTTTTGTGCAAGCGCTGTGATGGTGGATAATCTTGGTTTGCCGTTTATTCTGTAGCAGGAGATTTTTTGTGACCACACCCGATCTGACGCACCTGATTGCACGTGCCGAACGTGTGCTAACCCAGCTTGAAGCGTGGCTACCCCCGGCGCCTCCTGAAACAGACTGGTCGGCCAGCGCTTTCCGCTGGCGCACGAGGGATAGCCGTGGCTGGCTGGAAGCTGTGAACAACATTGCCCATCAAGATCTGGAAGATCTGCATCACATCGAACGGCAAAAGAACATCATTGACCGCAATACCCGCCAGTTCCTGGCAGGCAAGCCGGCCAATAATGTACTCATGACTGGCGCCCGCGGCACAGGAAAAAGCTCGCTGGTCAAAGCCATGCTGGCCAAATATGCAGACGAAGGCTTGCGGCTCGTCGAAGTCGACAAGTCTGACCTTCGTGAACTGGATCATATTGTCGACCTGGTTGCAGCACGCCCCGAGCGATTCATCATTTTTTGCGACGACTTGTCGTTTGAAGAGGGCGAAGCGGGATACAAGGCTTTGAAATCCGTCCTGGATGGATCTATCTCGGCCACAAGCGACAATGTGCTCATTTACGCGACGTCCAATCGACGGCACCTCATGCCCGAATACATGAACGAGAATACCCAAACCAGCCAGGGCAGCGACGGAGAAATTCACCCTGGCGAGACAGCCGAAGAAAAAATCTCCCTATCGGAACGATTCGGGCTGTGGTTGTCGTTTTATCCATTCAGGCAGGACGATTATCTGGATATTGTGACTCACTGGCTAACGGTCAACGGCTGTTCGGAAGCACAAATCAGCCAGGCACGGACAGAAGCCCTGCAATGGGCACTTGAGCGCGGTTCCCGCTCTGGCCGAGTGGCCCGTCAATTTGCTCAGGACTGGGCCGCCCAGCATGTCTAAGCCCCTGATAGACGTTGCTGTAGGCGTTCTGGTTCGGCCTGACGGCCATGTACTACTCGGGCAACGCCCGGAAGGCAAACCGTGGGCGGGCTGGTGGGAGCTGCCTGGCGGCAAGCTGGAGCCACACGAAACACCCCAACAGGCTCTTGCACGCGAGCTGCACGAAGAATTAGGCATACACATGACCGCGGCAACACCGTGGATCACCTACGTGCATACGTATCCCAAAACAACGGTCAAACTGCGCTTTCACCGCGTCACGGCCTGGCAGGGGCAACCTGAAGGGCTGGAAGATCAGCAACTGGCTTGGGTCGCTCCCACACAGGCACAGACCGTAGGGTCCTTACTGCCTGCTGCGCACCCGCCTCTACGCTGGATGCGGCTGCCCACGCGATATCTGATTACCGGCATACGTAAGGCAGACCGGCTTGCCGTTTATCTGCACGAGCTGGAGGCAGCATTGCGCGCCGGTGTGCGGCTGGTACAGTTCCGCGAACCGGCCTGGGCCAATCAGCGCGATGCCAGCCTGGCCGTGCGTGATGCCTTTTTAGCGGTGCGCGATCTATGTCACCGGTACGGCGCCGCATGCCTGATTAACAGCTGCCATCCACAAGCATGGTGGCCGTTGGCAGATGGTGTGCACTACCGGGCCAAAGATGCGGCACAGTTGGCGGCCGCTTCAGGCGCTTTTGATGATGGCACGAATGAAGAAATGGCCGCTGACGCACACAATGCGCCGGATGCACGGAACACCGACGAAGCGCCCCCAGACACACTGCCTGCGGGCAAGCCTGGATCACTGCGTGGCACGCATTATGTGGCCGTTTCAGCTCACAATGAGCACGAACTAGCCATTGCTAACCAGATACAGGCCGACTTTGCAGTGTTGGGGCACGTCCTTCAAACAGCCTCACACCCTGTTAGCCCGCCAATGGGCTGGCAGGCCTTTGCGCAATGTAATGAGCAAGCGGGCCTGCCCGTTTTTGCCCTTGGCGGACAGTCAGCGTCAACGCTGGATGAAGCCAAAAGGCACGGGGCCCATGGCATCGCAGCAATCAATGGCAAACTGTATTAAGTTGCTGATTTACGCTACCCAGCCGGCCGGATAAGCCTGACGACGCTGGATGGCCTGCCAGGCAGTGGGCGTCATGCCCAGCTTGCGACCAAACATGGCGGTAAACGCACTTTGCGTCTGATAGCCCAGATCCAGGGCTACGTCCATGACTGCCCTGCCTTCACCCAGCCATTGCAACGCCGCCATCAGTCGCACCTGCTGGCGCCATTGCACAAACGATATCCCAAACTCACGCACAAACAGCCGGTGTAGCGTGCGTGGATCGCAGCGCAGCTCGGCTGCCCATTCTTGCAATGCCTTGGGGCTGTCCAGGTTTTCATGAACATAGTCGCATATGCGCCTGACCCGCGGGTCATCGGGTGCATCCCAATGAGGAAAGTCCAAGGTATCGGGCCAAGGCTCGGCGTCGTGCAGGAGCTCGGTCAGCAAAGTAAGCCGTCGCTTGTGCTGGGAGGCAGATAGCCCGCCCTCGCTAAGCACCCTGATGAGCTCCCGCATGAGCACGTTGGTACGGTACAGCTGATTACGGGCAGGCAACCGCTTGGTATAGACGCCTGGAAGCAGCGCAGTATGTGCGGTCACGGACGGCGCTTTGCAAATAGTGTAATCAGGGCTGGTGCCAAGCCTTAAGGCGCCGGTAGGTGGCACCACCCAGTCTCCTGCCGGGCTGTGTATCAGCAGCAAACCATTGGCAGGAGCAATTACGGGACATTGCAGCATAGGACTGTTTAATAAGCGTTAGAAAACTGCTCGAGCACATCCGGGTTTTCAAGCGTTGAAACGTCCTGCGTGACCTCGTTGCCCTCGGCAATCACACGCAACAGACGACGCATGATTTTTCCGGAACGGGTTTTAGGCAAGTTGTTGCCAAAACGGATCTCGCGGGGTTTGGCAATAGGTCCGACTTCACTGGTAATCCAGTCGCGGATATTTTTTGCCAGGTCGCGTGCTTCGTCACCCTGCGGCAAGGCACCCTTAAGCATGATAAAGGCAACAATGGCTTCACCGGTGGTGTCGTCGGGGCGACCCACCACCGCCGCCTCAGCAATACGGTCGTGAGCAACCAGCGCCGATTCGATTTCAGTACCACCCAGTCTGTGCCCAGACACACTAAGTACGTCGTCGGTACGGCCCATGATCCAGCAATACCCGTCTTCGTCGATCTGCGCGTTGTCCCCGGACAGGTATGCGCCACCCATCTCGGGCGGGAAATAGGTTTTCTTGAAGCGTTCGGGATCGCCCCATACGTTACGAATCATGGATGGCCAGGGGCGAGTGATAACCAGGTTGCCACCACGTCCGGCACCTACTTCTTTGCAGGCTTCGTCAAGCACCGCAACATTGATGCCGGGCAGGGGCAGGGTGCACGAACCAGGCTTGAGTGGCGTGGCGCCCGGCAGCGGGGTGACGATGTGCGCGCCGGTCTCGGTTTGCCACCAGGTGTCAATGACGGGACAGCGCTCGCCGCCTACATTGGTGTAGTACCACACCCAGGCTTCGGGGTTGATGGGTTCACCCACGGAGCCCAGAATCCTGAGCGATGATAAATCGTACTGTTTGGGATGGACGTTGCTGTCACTTTCCGATGCCTTGATCAGCGAGCGAATGGCGGTAGGCGCCGTATAAAAGACCGTAACGTTGTGGCGGTCGACCATTTGCCAGAACCGTCCGGCATCAGGGTAGGTGGGCACCCCTTCAAAAACAATTTGCGTGAGCCCTGCGGCCATGCTGCCGTAGGTAATATAACTGTGCCCGGTTACCCAGCCGACGTCCGCGGTACACCAGAATACGTCATCAGGTTTGGCATCGAATACCCAGTCGGTCGTGACTTTGGTCCAGAGCAAGAAGCCGCCGCTGGCATGCTGCACGCCTTTGGGCTTACCCGTAGAGCCGGAGGTATACAGGATAAAAAGCGGATGCTCGGCTTCGACGGGGACCGGATCGCACTGATCGGCCTGCCCTTGCTCGAGTTCGTGCAGCCAGAGGTCGCGTTCCGGCGTCCAGGCAACATCGCCACCCGCTCGCTCGTACACAATGACTTTTTTGACGATATCGCCGCCCTCTTCGGCCAGCGCCTGATCGACGGGATCTTTGAGCGGGATTTTGCGTCCACCGCGGACCTGATAGTCAGCAGTGATGACCAGGGACGCACCGACGTCCACAATGCGGCTGTGCAGATTACGGAATGAAAAACCGCCAAACACCACGGAGTGAATCACGCCAAGCCGGGCGCATGCCTGCATCGTGGCAATGACCTCGATGGACATGGGCATGTAGATGACAGCGCGATCGCCCTTTTTGTAGCCCAGGGACTTGATCCCATTGGCGATACGACACACACGGGCGTGCAGTTCCCTGAATGTGACCTTGTCGACCGTACCGTCATCAGCTTCAAAAATAAGGGCCGTCTTGTCCGCGTTACCGTTTTCAAGATGGACATCCAGGCAGTTTTCGGAAACGTTCAGTTCGCCGTCTTCGAACCACGTATAGAATGGCGCGTTGTCGCTGTTTAGCACCTTTGTAAACGGTTTGTGCCAGCGGATATTTTCATTGGCCAGACGTCCCCAAAAAGCATCAGGATCCTGATCCGCTTCGTCGCATAGTGCCCTGTATGCATCCATTCCAGAAACACGGGCGTGATCAACCAGCTGTTGCGGCGGCTGAAAAGTCCGCTTCTCGACTAGAATGGAGTCAATGGTCGTTGACATGTGAAATACTCCCGCAGGGTTTGTTGATCAAATCGGGGATCAGGCGGCCGCTGCACCCAAGTAGCGGCTCATGAGCTCAGGCTTGGCCTGTAACTCCTGACCCGTGCCTTCAAACACCATATGACCCGTGTTGATCAGGTAGCATCGCGATGCCATGGACAGCGCGGCAGCAACGTTCTGTTCAACAATCACAATGGTGCGGCCTTGCTCAGCCAACTGCTGGCACACAGCCATCAGGTCGCGCACAATCAAGGGCGCAAGCCCCTCAAAGGGCTCGTCCAGCAAAATAAGGCGTGCATCCCTGATCATTGCACGCGCAATAGCAACCATTTGTTGCTCCCCGCCCGATAACGCACGCCCCTTGTTATTGCGGCGCTCGTCCAAGCGCGGAAAAGTACGATAGATCTCTGAGTAGTCGAGCGGCTTTTCTGCCGTCATGGCCGCCAGCTTCAGGTTTTCGTGTACGGTAATGCCACCAAACACACGACGCTCTTCGGGCACCAACTGCAGACCCAGGCGGGCAATTTCGTGTGTGGGCAAGCGCTCAATTTGCTTGCCCGCAAACTTGATTGTGCCAGACTGGGCCTTGAGGGCACCGGATAACGTCTTGAGCAACGTGGATTTGCCTGCTCCATTACGCCCGAGCAACGCGACAACCTCGTGCTCGGGAATATTCATGGAGACATCAAACAAGATATGGGAGTCACCATAAAAGGTGTTCAGCCCTTCCGCTTCCAGCAGATTCATTCTTCTACTCCTCCCAGGTACGCTTCCTGCACGTCTTTGCTGGCCCGGATTTCTTCGGGTGTGCCTTCTGCCAGGAAATTGCCGTCATACAGAACGGTAATGTTGTCTGCCAGCTCGAACATGGCGTCCATATCGTGCTCTACGATTAAAACAGTACGCCCCTCGCGCAGTTTCTTCAAGAGGGCGACCGTATGCACACGCTCTTCCGGGCTCATGCCGGCCAGGGGCTCGTCAAGCAGCAGCACGTTTGCACCGGTTGCCAAAGCCAGGCCAATTTCGACTCGCCGTTTCTCGCCGTATGACAGCTCGTGAATAGGCGTATCAGCACGATGCGTGAGCTCTACCAGCGACATCGCAGCCTCGACCTGCTCTTCATAGCGGCGGTCGCTTTGCAGGCTGGCCAGTGCATCGAGGCGGAATTGCCCGCGATGCTGCGCCAGTACCGACATCAGAATGTTCTGGCGTACGGTGAGTTCGTCAAAGAGCTCGTTGACCTGATAGCTTTTACTCATGCCCATCTGGCACACCGCGGTCACGCCAATGCCGGTAATGTTGTCACCCCTCAGGAAGACCTGTCCATGCGTGGGCTGGATTTCTCCGGCGAGCATTTTGAAGAAGGTTGACTTACCCGCACCGTTGGGTCCAATCAGGCCGCGCACTTCGCCTTCGGCGATGCTGACTGATACCCCCTTGACCGCTTTGAGGCCGCCATAATGCTTGGCAATGTTATCGGCACGAAGCACAGGCGTACCTTTGGGAGGAGCCTGAACGTCGCGCATGATAAGGGGCTTGACCGGCGGCTCATCAGCCTGCTGACCACCCTTGGCGCCACTGGCCGGCTGTGCAGAGGAACGCCCCATGGCCCGCGCAACACGCTGGGTCATGCGACGAGCGCGCCAGGCCACGAACTCACCCACAATACCGCGACGGAAAGCTGTGACCAGCACCACGAACACAATGCCCAGTATCAGGCGCCAGTACGGGCCAACCGCATCCACAAACTGCAGGACCTCGTAGAGGTAAAGCCAGATTGTGGCGCCCACCAGCGGGCCCAGTAATGTGCCGGCTCCACCCATAACGGTCTGGATGACAATTTCTGCGGAGGTATGCAGGTTAAAGGCATCGGGCGGCATGTACCCCTGGAACAGACCAAGCAAGCCACCCGCCACGCCACCGAATGCGGCAGCGATAACAAACACGGCCAGCTTGTATGACCAGATACGATGGCCGACTGCCATGGCGCGGGCGGGGTTGCCCTTGATGGCCGTAAGAACAACGCCAAAGGGCGACATGGAAATACGGCGGGCAATAATGAAGCCGATAAAGAACATGACAGCCAGGAACCCATACATGGGCCAGCCATCCTGAATAGACAGACTCCAGAAACCCAGATCGATTTTGGGCATCGGGATACCAGGAATCCCGTTTTCACCCCCGGTCCAATCGCGTAGCGGCCCAAATTCCAGGAAGTAGATCATTTCACCAAAAGCCAGCGTACTCATGGCGAAATAAATACCACTACGCTGCAGGGTGAGATAACCAATAATGACACCCAGGATGGCCGCGACGATGGTTGCAACCAGCAATGCCAACAGCATGTTCGGGATGATGCCGGTGGTCATGAGGTAGGCGGTAACAAAACTGCCTGTTCCGTAGAACGCCGCCTGACCAAACGAAAGCAGCCCGGTATAGCCAAACAGCAAATCGAATCCAAGGCCAAACAGACCCCAGATGAGAATACGCCCTAACAGACCTGGGCCCATACCCAGGAACGGGGCAATGAACGGTGCCGCACACAAGGCAATCCCGACAAAGAACTCGAGGCTATAGCGGCTTTTGACGCTTGTGTCAGTAGAGGGAATGGCACCTGCCATGCCCGTTGGCGCCATTTGCCCAACCGGTGCTGCATCCAACGCTGTCGCGTCAACTGACGCGTTTGCTTCAGCCCTGCTCATGCTCGTCCCTCCACACCCATCAGGCCTTGTGGCTTGAAGATCAAAATAAGTGCCATGGCTGCAAACAGCATGACGTCTGAATAAACGGGGTCAAACAGCGAGGTCAGGCTAAGTATTTGCCCTGCGATGAGCCCCCCAAGGATAGCGCCCGGGAATGAACCTACGCCCCCAAGCACAACGACTACGAATGACTGGATGAGCACCCGGAAACCCATATCGGGCACGATGGAAACAATGGGCGCATAGATGACACCGGCAAACCCGGCAGCCGCTGCACCCAGCCCGAAAACAACCAAGAAGGCGCGCTGTATGTTGAACCCCAACAACCGTGCCATAAGCTGGTCTTCAATGCCGGCGCGGATAATAAGCCCCAGCCGGGTGCGATACAGCAACACCCAGAACACGGCTAGCGCGGCGGCAGCGATCAGAAGAATCTCGATACGGTAGAGGGGGTAGATGGTGAAGTTCATGTTGACCACCCCTTCACCCCAGGAAGGTACCGGCACACGCTGGCCGACACCCCCGTATATGCCCCGGATAATTTCCACCAGGACAATACTGATCCCGAACGTCACCAGAATCTGGTCTTCGTGCGGACGCTGATAGAAACGCTTGATGAGCGTACGTTCAAGAATTAATCCGACAAGTAGCGACGCGACCGCCCCGCCAATAATGGCAAGCACAAACGATGTGGTTGCGCCATAGATGGAAAACCCCACGTATGCGCCCACAACAAGCAGCGCACCGTGGGCAAAGTTGATCACCCCCAGAGTGCCATAAATAATGGTCAGCCCGGCGGCGATGAGGGAGAGCAGTACCCCCACAGCCAGGCCATTGAAGACTTGCGACATGAAAAGACCCAGAGTGGGCATAGTACCGGCCTCCCGTTGACTACGAACTAACCTGCGCCGGTCAGGCGGCAGGATCCATTTTGCAACCAGCGTAGTCGGGTGGCGGCAGGGTCTCGACCCCGTCGACAATGGCTACAACATCCACCGGATCGTGTTCATCCGTGATGTCTGATGGTTTTTTGCCGCGCACGATGGCAAAGTCTGCTGCCCCATCATGGTCTTCTTCACGGAAGTAGACATCGCCACCCATGGTGTGAGGACGCTTGTGATTGATGCTGTCCTCAAGGGCTTCGACAACGGCTGCAGGATAGAAGGTGCCCGCGCGCTCGATGGCATCTGCCCACAGCAGCATGGTCATGAAAGCGTTGTGCTCGGGATCACGGGGCTTGGCATCGTGTTTTTCTTCGTAGGCCTCGACAAAGGCTTTGCCAACTTCGTTTTCAATACCAGCCGTCCACCAGAAGTCCATTGAACCGAATACGCCGTCCATGACTTCCGGCCCGACTTCTTCAAGCATGTAGGCCGGCAGATACGGAATGCACATTTTCATTTTGTCGAGCACGCCGAACTGGTGCGCCTGCTTGGCGGAGTTGACCGTGTCGGCACCGTAATCCAGGTTAATCATGATGTCGGCGCCGCTATTGGCAATGTTCAGCATGTAGGAGCTGTAGTCGGT
>DAHVSI010000176.1 GCA_027324645.1 Castellaniella sp.
CGTGATCCGGAAGGCAAACTCAAGAATCAGTTCGTATTCTTCGACGTGACCAGAGGCATCAATGGACAATTCGCGCCGGCGCTCACGGTTGACCTCCTGGATCAGCTGCACCTGGGCGTCGCGCGGTTCCGAAACAAACTGTACATCGGGCGCATTGGCACGAATCGAGCGGCGCAAGTGGGCGCCAAAGGCTGAGTTGTCGGAAACGTTAGTGTAGATGCGTTCGTAAGGCAGGTCGGTAGTGCCCCGCATGCGGAACCCGCAGGCGCTAAGCAGCATGGCCATGGCCAGCAGCCCGGCCAGGATGAGTGCCAGGCGTGCATGGCTGGAGTAGCTATGGGATGGCAGGGGG
Organism: Castellaniella sp.; assembly: GCA_027324645.1. Classification (GTDB taxonomy): domain Bacteria; phylum Pseudomonadota; class Gammaproteobacteria; order Burkholderiales; family Burkholderiaceae_B; genus JAJYRX01. Next base: position 353 of record DAHVSI010000176.1, read on the forward strand.
GCACTCATGGCATCAATCCTATCCAACAACGTTGACCAGTTTGCCGGGCACCACAATGACGCGTTTTGGTTCGCGTCCGTCCAGAAACCGGACGGTGGATTCGTGTGCCCGTGCCGACGCTTCGATTTCCTGCTGGTCGGCGCTGGCTGGCAGCACAACCGAGCCACGCAGTTTGCCATTGACCTGCAGCATGAGTTCGATCTCGTCGGCAATCAGGGCTTGCTCGTCGACCGCAGGCCAGGGCGCATCCAGCAAATCCCCATAGTGGTGTTCAAATCGCAGTGCGCGCCACAAATGCCACGTGATGTGCGGTACCACCGGATACAGGATACGCAGCAGGATGGACAGACCCTCGGCGACGGCTGCCTGGGCGCAGGGCGTCTCAGGCAGCTGCGCTGACTCAAGACTGTTGAGCATTTTCATGCTGGTTGAGACAACCGTGTTGTACTGGATGCGCTGATAATCGTAGTCAGCTTGTCCCAGCTGCTGGTGCACGTCGCGACGCAGGTCGCGACTGGCCCCATCGGCCTGGCTCCAGTCTGTGCTGTCTATGGCGGCAAGGCCGGCTTCGGTCGTTTCCTGCTGCTTGAGGCAGAATGCCCACAGGCGTTTTAGAAAGCGGTGCGCGCCTTCCACGCCCGAAGACGACCATTCGAGTGTTTGCTCGGGCGGGCTGGCAAAGATAATAAACAGCCGAGCCGTATCTGCGCCCAGCGTGTCAATAAGCGATTGCGGGTCAACCCCATTGTTTTTGGATTTGGACATTGTGCCAATACCAGCGTAATCAACGGGTTGGCCATCGCTGATCAGAGTCGACGACAGGACCGCGCCGTGATCGTCATACGTGTTCTTGACGTCATTGGGCCAGAAGTACTCGAGTACCTCGTTGGCGGTGCGTCGCGTATAGGTGTGGTTAAGCACCATGCCCTGGGTGAGCAGCCGGGTAAAGGGCTCGCTAAAGTTGACGAGGCCCAGGTCGCGCATGACACGGGTCCAGAAGCGAGCGTACAGCAGGTGCAGAATGGCATGCTCGATACCGCCAATATACTGGTCCATGGGCATCCAGTAATCGTTGCGTTCATCGACCATGGCCTGCGAGCTGTCAGGGCATGTGTAGCGCATGAAATACCAGGACGAATCCACAAAGGTGTCCATGGTGTCCGTTTCGCGCTGTGCAGCCTGACCACATGTTGGGCATTCGCAGTCAAGAAAGTCCTGGTCTGCGGCCAGTGGGTTGCCACTGCCATCGGGGATCAGGTGCTCGGGAAGTACCACAGGCAGGTCGGATTCGGGTACGGGCACCGGGCCGCAATCAGGACAATGGATGATGGGAATAGGGGTGCCCCAGTACCGCTGGCGGGAAATACCCCAGTCGCGCAGACGCCATGTTGTCTGTTTTTCGCCAAGCTGCTTGTGGATCAGGTCTTCAGCCACCGCTTCGATGGCGTCCTGTGTGGACAGTCCGTCGTATTTGCCCGAGTTGACGGTGGTGCCATGGTGAGTGTCGGCGTACTGATCGTCCCATACCTGGTTGGAGTAACTGTGCCCCTGATGTGCGATGACCTGCTTGATAGGCAGGTCGTACTTGCGTGCAAAGGCAAAGTCACGCTCGTCGTGGCCGGGGACGCCCATGACAGCGCCATCGCCGTAAGACATCAATACGTAATTGCCAACCCAGACAGGAACGGGCTCGCCACTAAGTGGGTGGGTGACGGTCAGGCCCGTGGGCATGCCTTCTTTGTCGCGTGCTGCCAGGTCGGCTTCGGACTGACCGCCCTGTTTGCAGGCTTCGATGAAGGCTGCCAGTTGAGGTTGCTGCTGTGCCGCATGGGTGGCCAGAGGGTGTTCGGGGGCCACGGCGCAGAACGTGACACCCATGATGGTGTCGGCGCGCGTGGTAAAGACGTGCATGCGGCCGTCTTGTATCAGGTTGCCATTGTCGTCCTGGACAGTATGCGTGAACGCAAAGCGGACGCCTTCACTGCGGCCGATCCAGTTTTCCTGCATCACGCGCACCCGCTCGGGCCAGCCGGGCAGGTTGTCCCGTACTTCTTCAAGCAATTCTTCGGCGTAATCAGTAATACGCAGGTAATAGCCGGGGATTTCGCGTTTTTCAACCAGTGCACCCGAGCGCCAGCCACGCCCGTCAATCACCTGTTCGTTGGCCAGAACAGTCTGGTCAACAGGGTCCCAGTTGACGACCTGGGTCTGGCGATAGGCAATGCCTTTTTCAAGCATTTTCAGAAACAGCCATTGATTCCACTTGTAGTAGTTGGGGTCACAGGCACAGACCTCGCGACTCCAGTCAATGGCCAGCCCCATGGCCTGCATTTGCTGTTTCATGGTGGCGATGTTGTCGTAGGTCCACTTGGCCGGCGGTACGCCGGAGCGCATGGCGGCATTTTCGGCCGGCATGCCAAATGCGTCCCAACCCATGGGCATGAGCACGTTATAGCCTTGCATGCGCAGGTGACGTGTCATCATGTCGTTGATGGTGTAGTTGCGTACATGGCCCATGTGCAGCTTGCCGCTAGGGTAAGGCAGCATGGAACATGCATAGAATTTTGGCTTGGGCTGGCCGTTGGCATCGACGGCGTGTTCAGTCACGCGATAGGCGTCGTTGTTTTGCCACGCTTGCTGTACGGCTTTTTCGATCTGGGTTGGCTGGTAGTGTTCCTGCATGGGCATGGTGGAAGTAATAGCGGTATCGTGAAAATGGGTTTGTCTGAGCAAAGCGCCTATTATAGAACGCCACAAAAAACGCACGACGCTGGCGTGTTGCAATAAAAAAGCTCCGACCATGTGGACGGAGCTTTAATCAAAGGGGCAAAGTGCGGCGCCAGGCCGACGATATTACCGCAGCCGTGTC
>DAHVSI010000197.1 GCA_027324645.1 Castellaniella sp.
AATCTGTCCGATCCCAACGTGGCTTCTTGGGGCAACCTGATCGGAGCAGGGCGCGGCGTTTTGCGTACGCAATGGTATGTATCGGCCATTCCCGGTGTCGCCATTCTGGTTACGGTGCTTGCTGTGTCTCTTGTGGGCCAGGGGCTTAATGATGCGTTAAATCCAAGGCTGAAATCACGATGAGTCATCAATCTGCACCCACACAGCTACCTGCCGAAGGCAACGAACAGCCTATCCTTAGCCTGGATCAGTTAAGCATTCGTTTGCCCAAAAATGCTGACCGTCAGCACGCCATTGATCGGGTCAGCCTGGATTTGTATCCCAACCAGATCCTGTGCCTGGTGGGCGAGTCCGGATCGGGCAAGTCTATGGCATCTAGCGCCATCATGCGCTTATTGCCACCGTCAGTCACGGTTGATCACGGGAAAATTCTTCTGGATGGCCAAGACATACTGCAATTAAGCGAAGCCCGGATGCGACAGATTCGGGGCGCCGAAATTGCCATGGTCTTCCAGGAGCCCATGACGGCGCTTAACCCATTGCGCACGATTGGCGACCAGATTGGCGAAATGTTCCGCATTCATTCCAAGCTAAGCGCCAAGCAAATTGCCCAAAAATCGCTGGACCTGCTAAAAGAAGTGCATCTGCCTGATCCGGAAGCGGCACTCAATGTGTATCCGCACGAGCTGTCGGGCGGCCAGCGGCAGCGGGCCATGATTGCCATGGCGCTTGCGCTTGAGCCGCGTGTTCTGATTGCCGATGAGCCCACTACCGCGCTGGATGTCACAACGCAGGCGCAAATCCTTAAGTTGATTCGCGACCTGCAACAGCGTAAAGGCACTGCCGTCCTGTTTATTACGCATGACTTTGGGGTGGTCGCTGAAATTGCCGACCGGGTTGCCGTCATGCAAAAAGGTGAGCTGGTCGAAATAGGGGAGGCCGATGCGGTGCTGAACCGCCCAACCCACCCGTATACGCAAAAACTGATCAAGGCCGTGCCGCCCCTGACACCCCCCGACACCACCCAAGTTAGCGAAAAGAAGGCGCTTGTCATTAGTGATGTGACAAAAACCTATCGTAAACGTGGGGTCATGGTACGCGGGCGTCGCGTCACCCATGCGCTCAAGGGCGTGTCCATGACGCTGCCCAAGGGCGCCACGCTAGGTATCGTGGGCGAGTCCGGTTCGGGCAAATCCACGCTGGCACGGTGCATTGTGCGCTTGCTTGACCCCGATTCCGGTCATATTAATATTGATGACATCAACATTGCCACGCTGACCAAACGCGAAATGCGTGCCGCTACCCGGCGCATTCAAATGGTATTCCAGGATCCGTTTGCTTCGCTAAACCCAAGGCGCCGTGTGGGCGACCTGATTGCGCAGGGGCCCATCGCCCACGGTGTGTCACGATCCAAAGCAATGGAAAAGGCTGCAGAACTACTGACGCTTGTGGGCCTGGACGCCCACGCCATAGAACGCTATCCACACGAATTTTCTGGTGGACAGCGGCAACGAATTGGCCTGGCCCGTGCGTTGGCACTTGAGCCTGATATCCTGGTGGCAGACGAACCCGTCTCTGCCCTTGACGTGTCCGTGCAGGCCCAGGTACTGACATTGTTGCGCGACCTGAAAAGCCGGCTTGGGCTATCCATGATTTTCGTGACGCACGACTTGCGCGTTGCAGCGCAGGTTTGCGATGTTGTGGCCGTCATGCAATCCGGTCAGGTGATCGAGGTAGGGCCGGCGGCTGACGTCTATGCGAATCCGCAAGCCCCCTATACCAAGCAGTTGCTTGGCGCCATCCCTGGACGGGACTGGTCACTTCGCCAGGAGCAGGCGCGTGCCAACGAAGACTCAACCATCAAGCGACAGGAGGAATCCGCTGATGTCCCACTCTGACTCTGTTCATCCCAAAGGGCTGTCAATGATCGCCAAACGGCGCATTGAAGCCGAGATACTGTCTCATGTTTATGAGGTCTTGAAAGAAAGCCACGGCACGGAAGTCGCCCAGAAAACACTGGGTGATGCCGTACGCCGTTCGGCCATAGAGCAGGCCGAGCGTTTCGCCCAGGCCGAAGACCAACCCACATCGCTCGATAGCTTCATTGAGCTAAGCAAATTGTGGGAAACGGAAGATGCGTTGCGTATTGATGTGCAGGAGCGCACTGAAGATACCTACGCGTTTAATGTGGTGCGATGCCGGTACGCCGAGATGTACAAGGATATGGGCCTACAGGAAATTGGCCACTTGTTGTCTTGCCAGCGCGATGGGACATTCTGTGAAGGCTACGATCCCAATCTGGAATTTTCCCGCACCCAGACAATCATGCAGGGCGCAAGTCATTGCGACTTTCGTTACACATACAAAAAAGATGACCAGAAGGATAAGTCATGAGTGCATTAGCTAGCGCGGGCTTGGTTGCAGCCTGTTTTCAGCCGGATTATGCCAGTGCGCGTGCCGCATTTTTGGCTGCCGCCGCACGGGCGCAGGCACGCACCGATGTTTTTGTGCACGACGAAGTCAAGGGTCCCGGCGGCAGCACCCTAACCACTGACGTGGCGGTATTGGGGCCGGACGACGCCGACAGTGCTGTGCTGATCGTGAGCGGTACACATGGGCCTGAGGGCTTTGCCGGTTCAGCAGCCCAGATTGCATTGCTGGACACCCTGGCCCGCCAGTCTGCACCCCTGACAACACGCATTGTGCTGGTGCACGCAATCAACCCCTATGGCTTTGCCCATATCACACGCACCACCGAAAATAACGTGGACCTGAACCGCAACTTTATTGACTGGGAAGCGGGGCCGCCAGACAACCCGCTGTATGCGGAATTGCATCCCACGCTTAACCCCAAGGTGTGGTCAGAACAGGCCCTGGACGAGGCGAATGCCGCCCGTGAAGCCTGGATGGAGAAGCACGGCCACACCGTATTCGTCGATGTCATCACCAAAGGACAATATACGCATACTGATGGCATTCATTATGGTGGTACCCAGCGCGAATGGTCTAACAGGACACTCGAAACCATCATTGACAGGCACTTGTCGGGCGTTAAACGCATTGCCTTGATCGACTGGCATACGGGGCTTGGAGAGCGCGGCGAACCATTTTTCCTGTGCTTTAACGAACCTGGCAGTGCCGGCTGGGAACGAGCCTGCCAGTGGTGGGGGCGTGATCAGGTTGAAACCCAGGGCGGGTTCGATGGAGCCGCACGCCCAAACTATGTTGGACTGCTGTTTCATGGGGTCCAGAACTATGCACGCCATGCTCAGGTGACAGGTGCCGTTATTGAATTTGGCACCAAAAACACAGAAGACATGCGTCGTGCCCTGCAGATCGATCAGTATCTCAAGTCGGGCAATCCCGTATCGGCAGAGCAGCATGCGGCGATGCAGGAAGAGCTCTTGGACGCTTTTGCGCCCTTATCATTGGAATGGAAGCGCAGCGTGCTGGGCCATGCCATCGTCATTCAGGAACAAACCCTGGCTGGGCTGGCCAACTGGACCTGATATCCACTGATCCGTATCCGTGGGCCGGCAATTGTGTTGTCCGGCCTACGGGAGTTACCCCACAGGAAATTCAGCCATAGGGTAGCGCACGCGCCCAGGTTTGCGTGTGGCCAGGCTGTACACCAGTGTAAGGGGCCCCAGCCGGCCCACAAACATCATCGCCACAATCGTCATTTTCCCGGTCATGCTTAAGTCCGGCGTGACATCGCGAGTCATGCCGGTGGTGCTTAACGCAGA
>DAHVSI010000121.1 GCA_027324645.1 Castellaniella sp.
GCAATTGCCGCCGCTGCCAGCCATGCAAACCTTGATCACCAAATGTATTACGTGCTGTTTGGCCTGGTGTTAAGTGTTCCCATCATCGTGTGGGGTAGTACACTGGTTCTCAAGCTTATCGGCAGGTTTCCATGGATCGTGACATTTGGCGGCGCGCTGCTGGGCTGGATTGCCGCGGGCCTGATGCTGTCTGATCCGGTGGTGACCCGCTGGGCGGCTACGGTGGCAGATGGCTCGCTAGTGGTTCAGGCAAGCAAGGGGGTAGACTTGGCGGTCCGCTCAGGGCTGCAACTTGCCGCTCAGTGTATTGGTGCCATTGTGGTCGTTATTATTGGTAAATGGCTGGTCTCTAGACAAAGAACAGCGTCAGTGAAAGGGTAATCATGGGTTTGTTCAAATCAAGTAAGCAGGGCAAATCGGAGTCCGGGCTGTCTTTGCTGCAAGGCCTGGCCATTCTGGGTGTGCTTGGCATTCTTGCAGCGGCATTGTTTAAATATCTGGCAGCCTGATCGTGACTATGCAACATCCCTCTCGACTCGTGATTGCCACACGCGCCAGCCGCCTTGCCCTATGGCAGGCTTACCATGTTCGTGAACAATTGCAGGCGCTGTATCCCGATTGTCAGGTCGAACTGCTCGAAATGACTACTAAGGGCGACCGTATTCTGGACCGGACGTTGTCCAAGATTGGTGGTAAAGGCCTGTTCATCAAAGAGCTGGAAACTGCACTGCTCGATGGCACAGCAGATCTGGCCGTCCATTCCCTTAAGGATGTGCCGGTTGAACTCACCACACCGTTTGCCATGCCCGTGATCATGGAACGGGACGATCCGCGTGATGCTTTTGTCTCCAATACATACGACTTCCTATCCAGTATGCCGGCGGGCAGCGTGTTGGGTACGTCCAGCCTGCGCAGGCAATCGCAAGCCAAAGAACTTTTTCCTCACCTGGACGTCAAGCCCCTGCGCGGCAATCTGGATACCCGCCTGGGCAAGCTCGACCGTGGTGACTACGATGCCATTGTCCTGGCCGCTGTGGGTCTTAAGCGGCTTAAGCTCACAGATCGGATCCGCAGCTTTATCGAGGTCGATCAAAGCCTGCCATCCGCAGGGCAGGGCGCCCTGGGTATTGAAATCATGGCGTCCCGTACGGACTTGGCGCAGTGGCTGGCACCACTGAATTGTAGTGAATCGACTGCACGGTCGTTGGCCGAACGGGCCGTGTCGCGGGCACTGGGGGGCTCCTGTCAAGTTCCTTTGGCAGCATACGCCCAAATACTCGACAACAGCCTGCATATAAGGGGCTTGGTAGCGGAGCCCGACGGTTCGCGGGTGCTGCGTGCCGAGGCAACCGGAGATCCCGACCAGGCTGAAACCCTTGGCAATCAGGTTGCTCAAGAGCTGATTGATTCAGGTGCCGATGCCATTCTGGCGCGTCTGCTACCGGATCAGGACGCTGTCTAGGTAGCGCGCAGCGGCAAGCGTCATGTCTTTGTCTGTCATCCTCACGCGGCCTGCCCATCGGAATGCCGGGTTGGCCCAGCGTGTCAGCAGACAAGGGCATGCGGTCATCAATTTACCTGCACTGACGCTAGAGCCCACACCCCTTGAGGCTGCGTCATTTCCGCTGCCCGGAGGCTACGATGTATTAGTCTTCGTCAGCAGTTTTGCTGCACAGGTGTATGTTGATCAGTTGCAACGTCTTGATCCGCACCCTGTCTGGCCCACCAATACGCTGGCTGTGACGGTTGGCATGGCAAGCGCCATACCTTTGTACGATGCCGGGTTTATTCCAAAAGCGAATATTGTTCACCCGGCACAGGACAGCCCCAGACAGGACTCTGAGGCACTGTGGGAGCGGTTGCAAGAATTGGGGGTTCAGGCGCGCCGTGTTCTGGTTTTAGGCGGACAATCGGGTCGGCAATGGCTTACAGACCAGTTTCAGCAGTCGGGGGCTACGGTGTCGCGAAAGACACTGTACACTCGGCAGCCCGCAGTGTGGACCCAGGCACAACAGGAGGCGGTTAGCAGGGCGCTGCATGATCCAAAATCCGTCGTCATGTTGCTTACGAGTGCTCAGAGTGTTGATGCGTTGCACGCTGAAATGCGCCGGTTTGATTTGCTACAGGCATGGGCCGCCTGCACATTTATTGTGTTCCATGAACGCATCACACGCCGTTTACAATCTATACTCCGGTTGTCTGGTCTGCAAATGCAGCAACCCGTCATTGAGTGCGCAGCTACTGATGACGCGGTTTGTCAGACTTTGCAGTCTTTGTGTTCGTTGCACGATAGCTTCTAAGTTTACAATCCTGCCATGACTGATAAAAAGCCTAACGCTCCCACCGAGCGCCGGTCCCAAAAAGACGATGCCGCTTCCAAGACAGCCGCAAAGGCTGCCAACACTAATGCTAGTGATCAGGCAAAGTCTACTGCAGCCGATGAACGCCCCAGCGCGGCAAGCAAAACCGGCAAGGGCCGCCATGGACGTTCCAAGCCCAATCAATCCAGACCAACTCCTGGTTCAACGGCTGCCAAGACGACTGGGTCCGCAACGCCTGCTAACGGCGGCTCGACAGGTAAACAGGCCAATAAGCCAGCCAAGAAAGGCCCAGTTGCCATTTTGCTGATCATTCTGATCGTGGTCGTGCTGGGTCTGGGCGTGGCACTTTTTTACCAGATAAAAACAACCGATCAGGCACTGGCAGACCTTCAGAAACAGCAAAACGATGTGCTTGAGCAGGCCCGCGAAGCAGGTGGCCAGGCGACTGATCAAATTGATCAGGCCCAAAGTACGCTCAAGTCGCAGGACGAACGTCTGAAAGCACTTGAGGGCGATTTGGCAAACGCCCGCGAAGAATTCGACGGCCTTAACGATGCGTTCCAGATCCTGACAGATCGCGGTTCTGATCTGGTGCTGCTCAACGATATCGATCACTTGGTTACCATTGCCCAGCAGCAGCTACAGCTTACTGGTAATGTGGCCAATGCCATCATGTCGCTTGAAGCGGCTCAGGCGCAGCTTGCGCGCGCCAATCGTTCATCATTAGCTTCCCTGCAGGAAACGATCAATGGCGATCTTGACCGGCTGCGTGCGGCTCGCACGGTTGATATCGCCTTGCTGTCAAAGCGGCTCGACATGCTGGCCGGCCTGGTCGCTCAGGCGCCGCTACTTGTTCCTGACACTGTCGAATCTGACACGGAAACGGATGCCGAGAGCCAGGATGACCAGGCTTCGGATGAGTCTGGCAGCGACGAAAACACTGATGTCGGCGCAACTGCCTCTGAGACCAGTGACAAATGGTGGCAAAAAGCACTGGACCGCACTGGTTCCTGGGTAGGCAATACACTTGATCTGCTGCGTGACGATATGGGCAATCTGGTTTCTGTCAGACGGGTCGACGACGCTACAGCCTTGTTTGTGTCTCCCGATCAGGCGGCGCGGTTCCGCGATCATTTACGGCTTCGCATCATGACGGCACAGCTGGCCTTGATGATGGGGCAGGATGAAGTGTGGGATGCCGAAACCACTGCTTTGCAACAGGCGATTGAAGGGCGCTTTGATGAAAAAGACGCACAATCGCGCCGCGCAGTCCGTATTGCCCGCGAAATGGCCGATACAGACATTGATGTCGAGTTGCCCACAGTCGATAACAGCATGAAAGCGCTTGAGGCATTGCGCGATAACGATGCCGATACTGACTCCACGGATGACGCACTATGAGAGCATGGTTCTGGACAGTACTGGTTTTGGCGGCTGCGGTTGGCGCTGCACTATTGCTGCGTGACCACAGCGGTAACTTGCTGATTCTCGCAGGGCCATGGCGTATCGAGCTGTCATTGACATTGGCCGTGATCGTCCTGGTTGTTGCTTTTGTACTCATTTATGCCCTGACCCGCTTGGTCGCCTGGGTAACAGGCTCACCTGGCCGGTATCGTTCCTGGCGGGGCAAACGGGCGCATCAGCGCGATTATGCGTTGCTCGAAAGCGGTTTCGTGTACAACCTGGAAGGGCGTTTTGATCTGGCAGACAAGACCTTCAACCGTCTTCAGGGAAAAACCCATTCACGCACAAGCAGGGTGCTTGCTTTACTGGCTGGTGCCACGGCGGCACGGCAGTTAGGCAATTCATCACGGTGGCAACGCATGCTGACGCAGGCCGAAGCGGCTGCCGGGACCGATGCGCGCCTAAAAGAAGCTGTGGCAATGGTCACCGCCGAGGCACTGCTTGATGATAATCGGGCTGAAGAAGCACTGGTTTTGTTGCAGTCGCTACAAGACGCGACCCCCCGATATACCCATGCCAAACGGCTGGCCCTGCGGGCACATCAGGCGGTGGGTAATCACAACCAAGTCTACGAACTCACCCGTTGGCTTCAAAAGCATCATGTTCTGTCAAGCGCTGAAGCCTCCCGTTATCTTGTGGTTTCGGTGGCTGCCCGGTTGCAGCACGAGGGAGCGCAGGGGTTCAAGACCATCTGGAAAGACTTGCGTCCAGAAGAAAAAACAACGCCTGCCATTGCCTATGCTGCTGCACAGGTGCTGGCAGCCAACGACCAGCATGACGACGCGGCTCGTGTCCTTGAACAGGCCATCGACCATGCTATGGACCCGCAGCTGCTGGGGGCGTATTCCCAGTGCCCACAGGAACAGGTGTCGCGCCGGCTTAGTCGTGCTGAAGGCTGGCTAAAGCGGTATCCTGATAACTCGGCGTTGCTGGCGGCTCTGGGCGCTATATGCATGAAGGGCGACTTGTGGGGGCCGGCCGAGCGTTACTTGCAGCGCAGCATGGCGTTACGTAGCGACATGCGTATCCACGCGCTGCTTGGCAAGTTGTACGATGGGCTTGATCGGCCCGATGACGCTGCTCGTCACTGGCGCTTGGCTGCAGATGTAGCGGGGCAGTTGCCGGTGGTTGCTGCTGTACATGCTTTGCCAGCTGCCGATACACGTGACGACCCAACACTGATCGAGATTGATGCAGACGCCCTGGCGTGGTCAGACAGCGCTGCGGGCGCGTCTTCGGTTCATTCCGATACCGACGCTGAACGTGCCTCCAATGCAGGCGCCAGGCAGGCGTCCTGATTTTTCCCTCTAATTGCTTACAACAGGTGTACTAACAACATGAGCCTAGATCGTGTTTCCGCCGGGACTAACCTGCCCGATGAGTTCAATGTCATTATCGAAATTCCCATGAACGCTGATCCCGTCAAGTACGAGGTGGATGAAGATACGGGTTGTATATTCGTTGACCGGTTCATGTTGACAGCGATGCATTATCCCTGCAATTACGGGTATATTCCGCAAACCATCTCGGATGATGGCGATCCTGCGGATGTACTGGTTTTGGCACCATTTCCAGTGCAGGTGGGTACGGTCATTCGTTCGCGGGCCATTGGTGTGTTGCAGATGGACGATGAAGCTGGTGGTGATGCCAAGATTCTTGCAGTACCGGTCGATAAGCTTTATCCCCCTTACCGGACCATCCGCTCACCAGAGGACCTGCCCGCCGAAGAGACTGCGCGCATTCAGCATTTCTTCGAGCACTACAAAGACCTGGAGCATGGCAAATGGGTCAAGGTCAAGGGCTGGGCTGGCCCGGATGCTGCCAGAAAAGAAATTGTCGACAGCGTGGCGCGTTTTAAAGAACAAAGCGCATAAACGTTGTGCTGATCAGCCGCTCCCGTTCTGGGCGGCCCGGATCAAACTGAACGCCGCACCGTTGTGCGGCGTTTTTTTGTGGTGTGCCCGGCTTGCTATGCGACGCACCTGGTTTTTTGGGTGTTGCAGGGCCTCTCGTGACATCCTTGTCCGTCTCGGCTTTTCCGGATTGTGCCGGCAACGGGCACGGGTGACACTGGCTTTCATCCGACAGATAAGCCAGTGAGGCCACCATGCCAGTCAAACCTGCTACAGCCCGCCACGACCGCGCCAGACAGCGCGGACAAGGCATGACCGAGTACATAATTATAGTCGCCTTGGTCGCCATTGCAGCGATTGCCGTCTACCAACTGTTCGGTCAGGTCATCCGCTCCCAGACGGCTGCGATGGCAAAGGAACTGGCGGGGGAAGACGGCTCGGAACAATCCCAGGCAGCTCAGGGAGCCGCTGAAGCCGCAGCAGGGCAGGCAGTAACTAAGTCCCTGAAGTCCTTTACTGGCAATGCGGGTGCCCAATGACCACTAAACGGGCTGTCAAGGCTATTGCAGGTTTTCCATACATTGAGCGCCAATCAGGGCAGGTCCTGGTTTTGTCCTTGCTGTTGCTTGGTGTAGCGCTTATTGGCCTTGTACGGTTTTTTCATGTAGGCCAGGTTGCTGCAGCAAAAGCAAAACAAACACATGCATTAGACGCTGCGGCATATAGCGGCGCACTGGTTCAGGCGCGGGCGCTCAATACTCTGTCTTATATCAATCGTGCCCAGTTGGGGCACCATATCGCCATGGCGCATCTTGTCACGCTGGGGTCGTGGGCCATGCTGGCCGGCAACGAGGCCAAGCAATTGGCTCGGGGCAATCCACCGGCTCATCTTATCACCATGCTGTTTGGGGATGCACACGGTAAGGCCTACCGGGCGGCTGCCAAAGCTTCGGGGCTTGATGGCATGGCACGGTCCCATGCTGACCTTGCAACAGCCTACGAAAAACACGACGAACTGATCAGTCGCACATTCATCGAGGCCCAACAAAAAATGGTTGCCTCGCTACCCAAGGCCCGGGAGCAAATGATGCAGGAGGTACTGGCGCGCAACTATCCTGATTTTGTCAGTGCTAGCGGGCATAACGCTTCAACGGAATATTCGGACCGGTTTGAACTTGAGATCACCGAGGCTACCCCCTGGCGCGATTTTCTGGCGTTGCAAGGGCCGGGCAAGCTGGCACCGTTTGTCAAACAGATAGCGGGCTTATACCGTTTTCTTGACCCGCGCGATCATACGGCCCGTAATAACTGGGTCGTCGATGCTCGCTGTCCAGGCAAGCGCCACCAGCTGCGGCGCAGGGGACGTACGGAAATGGACGCCACCGGACGTTGGCAATCCATTGATACACAGTCGTTTCACGCGCTCAGATCCAATCGCTGGATTGGGTGCTATTACCGCTAGTATTTGTCAAGACCCTAACCGATTGATTGATAAAGAAAAAATAAAAATTTATGGGTTCTAGGGTACAAGCTGGGGTACAAGGTTTTTCGGCCTTATATAGGACAAGGCCTAGCGGCCGAAGTATCAACTGATGGGTTATTCGTAAATAGTGGCTATTCCCATGCGTTCAACGTCTCATATGCCCAGCGGCAGACCCACGACGTTCCAGGGTCAAAAAAATGCGAAACCTGAGGAATAGAGTGTGCGATTGTTGGCTACATTTGTGCTATGTCCACAGGCTTGTCAACTTGCGCGTTACCTCAACATAGTGCGCGCTTTCATATCGTCAAAGATGAAGTTCACATTGGCGGCTCATGAGGTCTGCTGCGGGTAGGATTGGAAACCCAGCGTCGAATATTTTGCGTCGGATGACGGAGGCTAAGGTCCCACCAGTGGCGTGATTATGGAGGTCGGTGAGCAGACCACGAGCTTCCGCGCACCTCTGGTCAGCGCAACATAAAGGTGCTTGGCATCCATCTCTCTAGGGTCTAGCACAACAGCGACGTCAGCCTCCAGTCCCTTCAGTAAAAGT
>DAHVSI010000223.1 GCA_027324645.1 Castellaniella sp.
TTGTAGGCAATCCGCCTGCCGCCTCGTGATCCAGCGTCAGCACTAACAATGACCTTTGGGGTGCTGTAGTCAATGCGCGTTGCCAGACTGCCGCTGGCAAAACCGCCAAATACAACGGTATGAATGGCGCCCAGACGCAAGCAGGCTAGCATGGCAAACGCTGCCTCGGGAATCATGGGCATGTAGATTAAAACGCGGTCGCTTTTGCCCACGCCCAATTCCTTCAGCGTTGCCGCCATTGCCTGGACTTCGGTATGGAGTTGTTTGTAGGTGTACCGTTGCTCTTTATCGACTTCAGTGGAAACCCAGATAAGGGCGTCTTGATCCGGCCGGTCCTTGACATGCCGGTCGATGGCGTTATGGCAAAGATTTAGTTTGCCGCCTACAAACCAGTGCTCAAACGGTGCGTTACTGCCATCGTGCACCTGGCTGTATGGCTGGTGCCAATCGATTGCTTGAGCTTCTTTATCCCAGAATACGTCAGGCTGTTCGATGGATTCTTTGTAAAATGCTTCGTACGACACCTTGCTGTCTCCGTTTTAATAAGAATACGCCCACTTTAAACGTTACCGGCCAATCGTGCTATATAAAAGAGGACATGGCGTTGTGACATTATTCGCCAGATGCATTGGGTTGATGCTTGGCCCGTTCTACTACTAATCTCCGGTTGCGCAGTAAACACAATGACAACAACAGACACCGCCCATCATTACTGCATTGCGTTACAGCCAATATGCGATGCCCAGATGCTGCATGTAGCTGACGAGTTGCTGTATCGTTCCGATATCGACCGCACGCAAGCCAACGTGTTTGATGACGATATGGCAACAGCGCGGGTGTGCAACATCGCCTTCTACGAAACAGACATTTGCAACCTGGTGGGGACGCGTCAGGTTTTTGTTAATACCCCGCAAGAGTGGCTGCTGCGGCCCGAACTGTTGCCTCCGCATCCCGAGCAGATTGTCATTGAAGTGCTGGAATCTGTAGCGGCTGAACCCGATGTTCTGGCAGCAATCCGAAAAATCCGGGCATTGGGTTACCAAATTGCGCTGGATGATTTTGTTCTTACGCCTGATAACCAGGCACTTATTGATCTGGCCGACATCGTTAAGATTGATGTTCTGCAACCGGCAGATTCCAATGCCATAGCGTTATTTAAAAGCAAAAATCTTGCATTGCTCGCCGAAAAAGTCGAAAGCTACGAACAGTTCAAACAGCTTTCCACACAAGGCTTCACCTTGTTTCAGGGGTTTTTTTATGGACGTCCTGAAACGCATCATGCCACAGCCAGAAACCGCTCCAACAATCGCGCGGCGTTGGTACGGCTCCTGACGCAGCTGCATCGCGACGACATCAACCTCCGGGAGCTTGAAAGCCTGATCATGCAAGATCCCGAGCTCACCTACCAATTGCTTAAATACACCAACTCGGCTCTGTTTCATCACCGGGGCAGCGTCACCACCATCACTCAGGTGCTTAACACTTTGGGTATCCGCCGTGTCAGGACCGTCACGCTGACTATCCTGTTGGCTAACAACAGTCCGGCCAGTCGTTTACTGCTTGGTCAGGCGCTAACGCGGGCAAGCATGTGTGCAGCCTTGCTCAACGAGCCCACAGATTCCGGGGGTGAAGGTTTTATTGGCGGCCTGGTGTCCATGATGGATAAATTGCTTGGAGAACCCCTGGATACGATCGTTGCCGAGTTGCCCCTTGCGCCGCAAACAATCGAAGCCATCCTTTATCGTCGTCATAGGCTGGGCGAAACGCTAGATCGTATTGTCGAGTTTGAACGGGGGCAGGTAGCCAAGTGGCAAAGCGAGGCAGTAGCCCGCCTCAACCAGATCTGGCTGGAGAGCCGGATTTGGGCCACGCAGACCTTGGCTGCCATTGACAGATCTGCTGTCTAAGGCCTAAGGCCGGTATGCTTCACAGGATTGTTGCTGTGCAGCATAATGGCCATCTTGAATAGACAGAACAAGGAGACGCCATGACACCGATCATTCCCGCATTCCATGCTGAGTCAAATCAGTTTCGCGACGACATTCGAATGCTGGGACGGATTCTTGGCGACGTCATTAAAGCGTGCGAGGGCGTCAATACCTACGACACAGTGGAAACGTTACGGCGCGCTGCCGTCACTTTTCGGCGTGAAGAGTCTGAAGCCGACAGCGTTTTGCTGCAAGAATTGATAGCGGGTCTGGAAGGGGAAGAGGCCAATCTGGTCGCCCGCGCCTTTGCTTATTTTTTGCATCTTTCTAACCTGGCTGAAGATCGCGATCAAAATAGGCGTAAAAGACAGCACGAGCGTCACGCTGAGAAGCCCCTTAGAGGCAGCTTGGCGTGGGTATTACAGCTGCTCGACGAGCATGGCGCCACACAAGCCAAAATACGCAACAGCCTGGCGTCCACATCAATCGTGCCCGTATTGACTGCCCATCCCACCGAAGTACAGCGCAAAAGCACCCTGGACCTGCATCGGGCCATTGCACAGTCCATGGTCATGCATGAAGAAGAGCTGACCAGGACTGAGCGCGAACAGCTAGAAGAGCGCTTCAAAGGGTTGATTACCACCCTGTGGCAAACTCGGATGCTGCGCCGCCATAAGCTTACGGTACAGGACGAGATTGATAATGCACTGAGCTATTACAACAGCACATTTCTGACCGCCATTCCGAGGTTATATGCCGATCTTGACCAGGCGTTGACCGCTGATGGCGCTGCAGCTGATGCAACACCTTTGCCCGCCTTTCTGCGCATGGGCAGCTGGATAGGTGGGGACCGCGATGGTAATCCCAGCGTCGATGCTACAACTTTGCATGATGCACTACTGCGTCAATGCAAACGGATCATGCAGCACTACCTGCGTGAGATAAAACACCTAGGCACCGAGCTATCCCTGTCCCGAAACCTGGAAACCATCACTCCCGAGTTGCAGGCCCTGTCATTGGTAAGCGAGGACAGCTCCGAACATCGTGTGGACGAGCCGTATAGACGTGCATGTATCCACATTTACGCCCGGTTGGCGGCAACTGCCCGTCACCTTACAGGCACACGCATTGAACTGCGCCCAACGTATCAAGCTCCAAAATACAACAACCCACAAGCTTTTCAGGCTGACTTGCAAACCATGGCCGACTCATTGCAACAGCATTACGGCGGTCCGATTGCTCAACTGCGGTTAACGGGGCTTTTACAGGCGGTCAGTGTTTTTGGTTTTCATATTGCAACGGTCGATTTGCGCCAAGATTCCGATGTGCACGAACGTGTGCTTGATGAACTATTTCATCAGGCCAATGCTGAATTCGACGGTCAGCGCATTTGTTATGCCCAGCTATCTGAAGAAGACAAGGTAACGGTATTACGCCGTGAGCTTACACAGGTGCGTCCTCTGGTATCGCCATGGCTTACCTATTCGGATGAAACAGAAAAAGAATTGGCAATTCTTCGCATGGCTGCGCGTTGCCGGGACCAATTTGGTGAAGACGCCATCCGTCAAAGCATTGTGTCCCATACAGAAACGCTGAGCGATTTGCTTGAAGTGCTGGTGTTGCAGCAGGAAACCGGGTTGATTCACCCAGTCATTGAGCATGAGGACGCCACCAGCGCAGAGCAGCCCGAGTCCACGCACCCGTCCCAGGGCGTATCGGATGGACTGATGGTTGTGCCTTTGTTTGAAACCATTCCCGATCTGGAGCGCGGGCCCGAGATCATGGCGCAATGGCTGGATCTGCCCGAGGTGGCCGCCCGCGTCAGACATGCGCATGACGGTATACAGGAAGTCATGCTGGGCTACTCGGACAGCAACAAGGATGGCGGGTATCTGACGTCCAACTGGTCGCTTTACCAAGCCGAGCGCGCTTTGGTCAAAGTATTTGATCAGCGTGATGTCCGGTTGCGATTGTTCCATGGGCGGGGCGGTTCGGTAGCACGAGGGGGCGGCCCCAGCTTTGACGCCATCGTGGCCCAGCCTGCGGGTACGGTTAACGGACAGATTAGGCTGACGGAGCAGGGCGAAGTCATTCAGGGCAAATACAAGGACGCTGAGGTGGGGCGTTGGCACCTTGAGAATATCGTGGCAGCGACGCTTGAGGCGACGTTTCGCACGGGCTCCGACGCGCATCAGGAAGAAGAGACCCTGAATACCCGCTATGGCTCTGCACTGAATTTTATGTCCGGCGTGGCCGAGCAATGCTATCGGGCGCTTGTCTACGAAACGGAAGGGTTTAATACGTACTTCTATGCATCAACCCCGATTCGGGAAATTGCAGGGCTCAATATTGGGTCACGGCCGTCCGCACGCCGCACCACTGACAAAATAGAAGATTTACGCGCAATTCCCTGGGGCTTTTCCTGGGCGCAATGTCGCATCATGCTAACTGGCTGGTATGGCATGGGTTCGGCGTTGAACGCCTATATTGAAACAGGGTGTGAAGGTAGCCCGGCCTCTTCGGCGGAAAGACTTGATCAGCTTCAGGAGATGCTTCAGGACTGGCCGTTCTTCCGAACACTGATGTCTAACCTGGAGCAGGTGCTGGCCAAGGTGGAGATGAGTATAGGGGAGCGCTATGCATCGCTTGTTGAGGACCACGCATTGCGAAAAGAGATTTTTGCGCGTATTCAGCAGGAATATGAGCTGACTCTCAAACAATTCCGTCGGGTCAGCGGCCACGAACTGCTGGCGCATGATCCGGTACTTGCCGATGCCTTGGATGAACGTTTTGCCTACATTGATCCCCTGAACCATCTGCAGGTTGAATTGTTGCGTCGCCATAGAGCCACGGCGTCAGAAAACAGCATGCCAGACGCGGAAGAAAGCCGCACCCAGCGGGCCATTCACATGACCATCAATGGCATTGCCGCTGGGCTTAGAAACTCAGGCTGATGCCATAATAGACGCATGTCTTCAAGCCATTCTGTTCCCACGCATGACCCTCTGCTCAAGCACGCGTTGCTGACGCCAGAGCAGATGGCGCGTGCTGATGCTAAGGCTATAGTATCTGGCGTATCAGGCTACCAGCTGATGGAAAATGCCGGCCGGGCTGTGGCCGACGCTATTTGCGCACGCTGGCCCCTGGGGCGGGTCAGTGTCGTGTGCGGGCCCGGCAACAACGGAGGTGACGGTTTTGTCGTTGCCCGCCTGTTGCACGAGCGAGGCTGGAAGGTTCGTCTGGCATTGGTATCGGATCCTGCCTTGTTACAAGGGGATGCCGCTAGCCATGCACAGCATTGGTCTGGTCCGGTCGAGTCTTTGCAGGCCAACCTGCTGGATACCGATCTGGTTGTAGACGCATTATTTGGCGCCGGGCTGTCCCGACCGCTTGAGGGCGCGGTCAAGGAGTGGGTGCAAACACTTGCCAATACTCAAGTGCCAGTGTGTGCCATTGACATGCCCAGCGGACTGGACGGGGCCACAGGCCAGGTGCAAGGTGCCGCCGCTCCGGCCGAATTGACGGTGACTTTTTTTCGGGCCAAGCCTGGTCATTGGCTGATGCCCGGCCGGCGCTGGTGCGGTCATCTGGTTGTAGCTGATATCGGGATTCCCTCAGACGTATTGCATGGCAACGCCTACACGGCGCTGCATAATCATCCTGATCTACGGCACGATGCGTTACCCCGGCCATCGTGGCACAGTCATAAGTACGAGCGCGGTCATGTACTTGTTCGGGGTGGCACCACCATGACCGGTGCGGCGCGGCTGGCAGCCTTAGCCAGTGCGCGTATGGGTGCCGGTTTAGTAACTATTGCAGCGCCTTCCCAGGCTTGGCCTGTTTATGCTGCCGCTTTGCTTGGCACTATCGTGTTGCCTTGTGACACCTCCGATCAATGGCAGGCTCTGTTGGCCGACAAGCGTCGCAACACCATGGTGCTGGGTCCGGGCGCCGGCAACCAGGTTGGCCCTGAGGTGCTGCAGGCACTCGCCACACAACAAGCTACCGTGTTGGATGCCGATGCTTTAACGGCTTTTGCCGATCAGCGGGAACGGCTGTTTCAGGCAATCAAAGGACCATGCGTGCTTACCCCTCATCAGGGTGAATTCTGCCGTTTGTTTGATGTTGGCGGCAGCAAACTCGATCAGGCTGTTCGGGCCGCGCAACTGTCCAATGCCATCGTGGTTTATAAAGGGCCGGATACCATCATTGCCCACCCCGATGGTCGTGCCATCATCAACACGATGGCTAGCCCCGCCTTGGCAACCGCTGGCACGGGCGATGTCCTGGCCGGCATGATCAGTGGTTTGCTTGCCCAGGGGATGTCACCGTTTTTGGCCTCAGCTGCAGCAGTCTGGATGCATGGGCGTGTGGCAGTGGAACATGGAGCAGGTCTGGTCGCAGAAGACATCCCGCCATTATTGCCGGGCATTCTTGGCCAATTTCTGAACAACAAAGATCCTGACTACCATGTTCGATGATCACACCTATATGAGGCTTGCCATCGAGCAGGCGCATCAGGCCAGGGAGGTGGGCGAAGTGCCGGTGGGCGCCGTGATTGTTGACCCGGCGGGCCACGTTGTTGCCACTGGCTATAACCGTACCATTATCGACCACGATCCCACCGCCCATGCCGAAATGATTGCATTGCGTGCGGCCGGGCATGAACGAGGTAACCATCGCTTGCCGGGGCTGACCCTGTACGTCACGCTTGAACCTTGCGTCATGTGCCTTGGTGCCGCCTTTCATGCCCGGCTAAGCCGGATCGTGTATGGCGCTTCTGACCCCAAAACGGGTGCTTGCGAGAGCCTCTTGCAGATAAGTGATTTGTCCGCCATCAACCACCATACCAGCGTGTCTGGGGGGGTCCTGGCTCAGGACTGTGCCAACCAGCTGCGTGCCTTTTTCAGTGACCGCAGGGCAGCCAAAAAGCAGGAGGCAATGCTTAAGCGGGGGCACCAAACTGAGGCCGGCCCGCCTTCAGATCGTTAAGCAGTGTCCTGCAGACTTGTATTGAGCGGCTCTCAATAAGCCGATAAGCCAGTGCGGCAATGCCTATGGATAGCATTACGGCAAACACAAACGCTGCTATGCCGTCCAGCCCAAAGTGGATATCGTACTTGCGTATTGCCTTGATAATAAGAATGTGGGTGAGGTAGAGGGAATACGATATATTGCCCAGGAAAAACAGCCATTTGAAGCTGGGAATGCCGTTAAAGCGTTCGTAGACAATGGCGCCCAGCAAAAGCAGAAAGCACGGAACCCCCCATCTAAGTGGCCCATGGCCATAAAACAGTGGTGAAAAACACAGCGCTGCTGACAGCAAAATCAGACCAATAGCCAAGGGGTTAAAAATCTTTCTGGTGCGATCGCTAATGTCAGGCAACGAGACACAGATCATGTAAAGCGCGATGCCATAACAAAACTCAAGAATCATTGGCGACGACAAAATAGCCATCACCGGTTCAATGAGCGCATTGCCCACATAGTCATAATCCGTGTATGCGGATATTTTGATGCCGTTATTTAAAAACAGCTGCAACGCTGCAAAAAGAAAAAGAATCAACGACAGCGTAATGACCTTCCTGTGGCGCTGGGACATGACTAAACCAACGAAAAACAACGCATAGAACGAGATTTCGTAGGTGAGTGTCCAGACCGGGCTGAGCATGTTGTAGCCAAAGAAAGGGCCTTTTTCCGAGTAATCGGCATGAAGAGGAATAAACGACCGAAACACCGCGTCGCCTTCACCCCGAAACATCAGATAAAAGATCAGCAGACTGATCACCATCAATGGATAAATACGGAAAAACCGCTTCATCGCACAGGCTAAAAGAGGGCGTTCCTCGTGATAGCGTGTTGCATAGCAAATAATGAAGCCACTGATAATGAAAAACAAGTCAACGCCAAATGCGCCGTTCTGAAATAACGTATCGCCCAGGGCAACATCTGGATTAATGTCGTTGAGGTAGTATCTGAAATGGAAAAATACCACCATAAGCGCAGCAATGCCGCGCAGATACTGAATGCTTTTAATAACGCCGTTGTTTTTCATAATATGAAACTATATTGCTGACACACGCATTCCGGGAAGGTAACATAGCGCTATGTAACAGTCAGTCACGGGTCTTTAATGAACGCACACTGATAACGGCCAAAGCGCCGGCAATAAGCACCATTCCAATAAGCTCAGCTCCTTCAGACGTTTCGCCCAGTTCAATCCAGCCCGAAATAACGCTGACAACGGGGACCCCCAACGCCGTCATACCTGCAACACCGGCCGGCAGGTGTTGAAGTGAGAACAACCAGAAGAACCAGGCCATGCTAGAAGCCAGTAAGGCGTTATATCCCAGCGCGAACCAGAAATACGGTGCCGGATCAATAGGCCTTTCGTGCACAATCAGCGCTGCAACAATGAGGGCAACCGAGCCTGCGGTGAGCTGCCATGCTGTGAGTTGCAAGACGGGTACATCGAAGTCGCGTTTGAGCCATTTGGTGACGATGGCTGCCATAGCCCAGAAAAATCCGGCAGCAATCGCCAAGAGCTTGCTGGAAAGGTCGCCGTCTGCCTGCCACGGTTGCACAATGGTGATCAACCCTGCAGCAGCCATGAGTAAAGCAACCCATTGCAGGCCACGTATTCGCTCATTGAATGCAAACCAGGCCATGGGGATTACCCAAAAGGGCATGGTGTAGGCAAGTATGGAGCTTTTGCCCGCATCGCCCTGCATTAACGCCAACTGAATCAGCAGTGAAAACATGCCGGTTTGCAGCACACCCAATAATAAGATGCGGGGTACCGCGCGTCGTTCTACAAATATTGGTTCGCGCCGTAGCCATACCAGTATGAATAGCATGGACGCGCCCGCCACGGTACGCATAGCGGTAAAGTCAAAGGGCCCTACGTAAGTCAGCGCACGCTTCAGAACCACCCAGTTATAGCCCCAGATAATAGCCATCAGAACCAGGGCCAGGACAGCCAGCCGTTGTTGTATGGGAGTACTGCGTGTTGCGTTGGTATGTGAATCGGTCAAGATAATGCTCAAAGTTTTTGTTCTGCTGCCAGCATCAGTATTTTGTGCCAGCGCTGCCCTTTGCGATCGCTATCAAACGGTATGAGCCATTCGCTTGGAACGGCATGGCGCAGCACAAGACTGACGGTGCCAGGCGCTGGCTTTGCCAAATGCCTGACTTGCTGAATGTCGGAGAAAAGAAACCGGTGTGTATGGGCCTGCACCGTAATCCAGCCTTGCTTATTTAGTGCGTCAAGCGCCAACTTGCCCCATGGCCCGTCTGTGGAAAGTATCCGCTTACCTGCGATCTTCTTGCCGTGATAATAGCGATGGCGTTTTATGACCCCTGTTACAGCCATGGCTGCAATGGCAATCAAAATAATGATTGCCCCCATGCCGGCTGCTGATCCCCACATGCCTGCAACAAGGTCATATAGGCGCCAAACACCTATGGCGACAAGACCCAGTAAAAAGGGCAGTAAAAGCAGTGGCAAAATAGGAGGAGTCTCCGTGGGCTATTTAGAAACTACGGGGTAACCCTAGTATTTTACACACACTCGAACAGCCTACGCTGGCCGTTCATATCATCTGGAGATTGGATTCATGCAGGCTTTGATTCAACGTGTCAGCCAGGCGCACGTCAATGTGGCAGGCGAGTGCATTGGGCAAATTGGTGCCGGGCTGGTGATCCTGTTGTGTGTGGAACATGGCGACGACGAGACCACGGCGGAGCGCCTGTTGAATAAAATACTCAAACTTCGGATTTTTTCCGACGAGGCCGGTCGCATGAACCTGGATGTGGGCCAGGTCAACGGCGGGCTGTTGATTGTCAGCCAATTCACACTGGCTGCTGATGTCAGAAAAGGGAATAGACCAAGTTTTACTGCTGCAGCTGACCCAAAGCATGGCAAAGAGCTTACGGACCATTTCATCGCCTATGCGCGGACGCAACATGGCGTGGTTGCAACCGGTCAGTTTGGTGCAGATATGCAGTTGACACTGACTAATGATGGCCCCGTCACCATCCCACTGTCTGTGTAATAGTTCAGTTTTACTGATCAGTAATGCCAAAATTATCCGCTATATTTTTCCAGGTTCGATAGCTATGATAAACACAGGCTTAATGCACTTTCGTAATATTAAAAACTCATGACTTCAATCACACAGGCAAGGGACCGGTCCACCACCTCGTATACCGTTACTGCACGGGTGCTTCATTGGCTTATTGCGGTGGGGATTCTGGGCATGTTTGGTTTGGGCTTATATATGGTCAATCTGCCTTTGTCGCCAACCAAGCTCAAACTGTATTCATGGCACAAGTGGGCAGGCATCAGCATATTTTTATTGGCCCTGATTCGCGTGCTTTGGCGCATCCGTCACCAGGCTCCCGCTTTGCCTAAGCATTATTCACCGTTTGTCAAAACTGCAGCGCACGTCGGCCATATGCTTTTATATGTCTTGATGTTTTTGGCACCGTTATCCGGCTGGCTCATGAGTTCGGCCAAAGGGGTGCAAACCGTGTGGTTTGGTGTCCTGCCACTGCCCGACGTATTGCCCGAAAACAAGGCATTAGGGGACGCGTTGCTTACCGTGCACCAAACGGTTAATTATGTATTCATGGCCACGGTGGCCGGACATGCACTGGCCGCGCTCAAGCACCACTTTATTGATCGTGATAACACCCTTAGAAGAATGCTGTTCATGCGTTCCAGCTAAAGTAGGGCGCAGTCTTTGGTCAACCTACCTGTTCTATCAATTAATCTAATCAAGAGTCATCCATCATTATGTCAGTAAAGCGTATTTTTCTGGCCAGCATGCTGGCCCTTAGTCTGCCGCTTGCCGTGTTTCAGCCAGGCACAGTCCAGGCTGCTGAATACGGCCAGGTTATCCAGGAAGAAAGCGATATTCAGTTCAAATACCAGCAAATGGGCGTCAATATGGACGGCAGGTTCACCAAGTTTTCTGGTGATCTGTCGTTTGACCCAGCTAACCCCGAAGAGGGCGAGGCATCGTTTGAAGTGGACTTGAGTAGCGTCGACACCGGCACCAGTGATGGCGATGACGAAGTCGTTGGCCAGGACTGGTTTGATGTGGACGAGCATCCCACGGCAAGTTTCGTGTCGCACGACATCGAAGTCACTGGCGATGGCCGGTACCAGGTTGAGGGCACGCTTTCGATCAAGGGCACTGAGCAGGACGTTACCGTTCCCGCTACCTTTAACGAGGAGGGTGATACGGGCATTTTTGAAGCTGAGTTCACCATGCAACGCGGCGACTACTCCATTGGAGAAGGGTCGTGGTCTACTTTTGACATCGTTGCCAATGATGTGACGGTCACGATACGGCTGGTTGCTCAACCCCTCTAATAACTAGTTGGCAATACGACATTGTTCGGTTCTTTTACATTGTTTGGTTCTTTTAATCACTAACCTTTAGAAAACTACTACGGAGAATGAATCATATGCGTCAAGCTATTCTCATTTCGGCAGGCCTTTTGATGGCAGGTTTGATGGCTTCCCCCTTAATGGCCGAGCCTGTAACCTATGGCATTGACAGTACGCATACCTTTCCACGGTTTACGTACGATCACCTGGGCTTTTCAACTCAGGTCAACCGTTTTCACAACACAACTGGCACAGTCGTCTATGACAAAGAGGCCAATACGGCTGAAGTCGATATCACCATTGATATGACTTCCGTAGAGACTGGTGCCGAAAGTTTTAACGGGCATATTCAGGGCGAAGATTTTTTCGACACAGAAAATTATCCTGAAGCGACGTTTAAATCTACAGAAGTAGTTTTTGATAATGATGAGCCGACTGCCATTGAAGGTGAGCTAACCATCAAGGGCATCACTAAAAATGTCACGCTTGATATCGAGCGTTTTAATAACGAGGAACACCCCATGCTGGGCAAGGATGCTATTGGCGCTGATGCGTCAGTAACCGTCAAGCGCAGCGATTTCAATGCGGACAAATACGTACCCGCAATTAGCGACGAAGTGCGCATTGATATTTCTCTTGAGGCCATTGCGCAATAACGTTTTATTTGCGATTTATCAAAAGAATGGTCTGTTGACCGTCAAATTTGATCTGCATTAATTTAAGTCCCGGCCACTTGCCCTAGAATTTCGACTCAGGCTGTTATGAAACAGCGCAACGCAGTTTTGTCGAACCAAGGTGCGCCGGGCACTTAATGGTTGCTCGCACAGCACCGCTCAAAGGAGTTGATTGCCGTACGTTCGTGTCGGCAGGAAAGACGGAGCGAAAAGGCAGTCATGCGTTCAGCGTATGGGCAACCCACACACGCCGGCACCGCGGGATCAGCAACGGGCGCTATGGCTTAGCACAATTGCATTCACATTGTGTTTTGCTGTCTGGACTCTATTTTCCATTATTGGTCTGTCCATCAAGGACGAACTGGCACTGTCAGAGTCTCAATATGGGCTCCTGATCGCTACACCAGTCTTGTCCGGCTCACTTGTGCGCCTTATTTTGGGTGTCTGGACCGAGCGGTATGGCGGCAGGCTTGTCTTCTCGGCACAGATGCTGCTTACTGGGGTAGCCGGTTATGTGCTGACCCTGGCCCATAGTTACTGGACATTTTTGCTTGCGGCACTGGGTATAGGTCTGGCCGGCGGGTCATTCATTATTGGCGTGGCCTATGTGTCCCGCTGGTTTCCCAAAGAAAAGCAAGGCACCGCCCTGGGCATTTTTGGCATGGGAAACGTCGGTGCCGCAATCACCACCTTCTTGGCACCGTTTGTCCTGATCGCCTGGGGTTGGGAGCGTGTCGCCGAACTCTGGTCCGTGGCGATAGCACTAATGGGCATCCTGTTTTTCTTTCTGGCCAAGGATGACCCTACGTTTGCTGCAAGGCGCATCAATAAAGAGGCCGAGCCCACATTGGCCGAACAATTCGCGCCATTGCGGCGGCTCCAGGCTTGGCGTTTTTCACTATATTACTTCTTCGTTTTTGGCGGATTCGTTGCGCTGGCTCTATGGCTGCCGCATTATCTTGTGCAGGTCTACGACGTAGATGTCAGGGTAGCGGGTGCTGCCGCCGCCATATTCAGTCTCTCGGCAAGTGTGTTCCGGGCCTACGGGGGTGTGCTCTCCGACCGCTTTGGTGCGCGCAGCGTGATGTACTGGACATTTGCGTTTTCGCTGCTGTTCCTGTTCATGTTGTCGTACCCACCCACCGATTACGTGATTCATGGCAAGGACGGGCCTATTGCGTTTTCCACCAGGATGGGCTTATGGCCATTTGTCGCCACCATGTTTGCTCTGGGTTTTTTCATGAGTCTGGGCAAGGCCGCCGTATTTCGCCATATTCCGGTTTATTACCCCGAGCATGTAGGGTCCGTTGGCGGACTGGTGGGCATGATTGGGGGCCTGGGTGGGTTCGTCCTGCCAATCGCATTTGGTGCACTGCTTGATATCACAGGTGTCTGGACCATTGCGTTTGTGTTTCTTTTTGTGCTGGTGCTGGTGTCATTGCTGTGGATGCACCTGTCCATACGTGTCATGGAGCGGCAGGCACATGGCAGGGAGCTGGATCGTCTGCCCAGCTTCCCGGAGCTCAAAGAGGTCCACGACCCCGACCGCACGGTTATGTCCGGGGCAATACAGGAATGGAAACCCGAAGACCCCACATTCTGGGCGAAAAAGGGCAAGCGTATTGCCCAACGCAACTTGTGGATATCCATTCCCGCATTATTGTTGGCTTTTGCTGTCTGGATGGTGTGGTCAGTGGTCGTGGCCCAGTTGCCTGCCATTGGCTTCAATTTTTCAGAAGACCAGCTGTTCTGGCTGGCAGCATTGCCGGCGTTATCAGGCGCGACGCTGCGCATTTTCTATAGTTTCCTGGTACCAATATTTGGTGGCAGACTCTGGACGACCCTGTCAACGGCCTCGCTTATTCTGCCAGCCGCAGGTATTGGGTATGCCGTTCAAAACCCTCAGACACCCTATCTAATCTTTATTGTGCTGGCCTTGCTGTGTGGGCTGGGCGGGGGCAATTTTGCCTCCTCGATGGCCAACATCAGTTTCTTTTTCCCGCGTGCGGAAAAAGGAAATGCCATGGCCCTGAATGCCGGATTGGGCAATCTGGGGGTCTCCGTCATGCAGTTTCTGGTGCCGCTTGTGATTACTGCCGGCGTATTTGGTGCGATGGGCGGCTCGGCACAGGAGCTATCGGATGGCCAGCAGGTGTGGCTGCAAAACGCGGGCTTTGTCTGGGTGCCACTCATTATCCTGGCAACGGCTGCTGCGTGGCTTGGCATGAACGATCTGGCGGACGCCAAGGCAAGTTTCCGAGAGCAGGCAGTGATTTTCACACGCAAGCATAACTGGATCATGTGTCTGCTGTATGTGGGGACCTTCGGTAGTTTTATTGGGTATTCGGCCGGCTTCCCGCTGTTGTCCCGCCTTGCATTTCCTGAAGTGAATGCGCTTCAGTACGTGTTCCTGGGCCCCTTGGTTGGTGCATTGAGCCGGGCGGGCACAGGCTGGCTGGCAGATCGCGTCGGGGGCGCGCGCGTCACATTCTGGGTGTTTGCCGGCATGATCGCCGCGGTTATTTGGGTCATTCTGTCTTTGCAGGCGGCTTCTTTTGGTGGCTTCTTTGCCGGCTTCCTGGCGTTGTTTTTCTTCACTGGCGTTGGTAACGCATCCACCTTTCAGATGATTCCGGTGATCATGCGCAAGGAAATTGCCAGGTTGATGCCAAAAGAGACCGCGACGGTGCAAAACAGGCACGCAGAGCGTGAGTCCGCCGCAATTATTGCTTTTACCAGCGCAATTGGTGGCTATGGCGGGTTTTTCATCCCCAAGGCTTACGGCTCGTCTATTGGTCTGACGGGCAGTGCATTACTCGCACTGTGGGGCTTCTTGGCCTTTTACGTGCTTTGTTTGCTGGTTACCTGGTTTGTTTATACCCGACGCGGGGCACTGCTATATGAAATTGAGCGTGGGCAAACCGTGACGGCTGCTGCGGCCTAATCATTATCGGTAAGGGTAAATCATGGTGGACAGTATACGCAGCATATGGAAACGTGTCGTAAGTTCACCTGGGACAAAAGATTGTTAATTACGGAGGGTGAGCGTCGAAAGGTTAGTCATCGTACAGATACAACATGACAGCCGGGAAGCGTTCATTGTGTGTTCATGAGCCATCTTCTGGATAGATTGAGCTTTTTTACCTCCCTGCGAAAAGATACTTTCTCGCAGGGGCATGGCCAGACGACCGTCGAAAAGCGGGATTGGGAAGACGTCTACCGACGCCGATGGCAGCACGACAAAATTGTCCGCTCAACACACGGGGTCAACTGTACAGGGTCCTGCTCATGGAAAATCTATGTCAAATCGGGCATTGTGACCTGGGAGACCCAGCAGACAGATTATCCTCGTACCCGGCCTGACCTTCCGGATCATGAGCCTCGCGGCTGCTCGCGCGGGGCGTCCTACAGCTGGTACCTATACAGCGCTAACCGTGTCAAAACGCCGCTCATCCGGGGCAGGCTAATGCGATTATGGCGTGAAAAACGCCGTACCATGACCCCCATTGGGGCGTGGGAAGCCATACAGGCCGACACGCAGGCACGGGAAAACTACACACGTACTCGCGGCAAAGGCGGGTTTGTTCGTGCCAGTTGGGACGAAGCCACCGAAATTGTGGCGGCCGCCAACGCGTGGACAACTAAGCGTTATGGTCCGGACAGGGTTTTTGGGTTTTCTCCCATCCCTGCCATGTCCATGATTTCGTATGCGGCCGGTACCCGCTACCTGTCCCTGCTGGGCGGCACATGCATGTCTTTTTACGACTGGTATTGCGATTTGCCGCCATCCAGCCCACAAACCTGGGGGGAGCAAACCGACGTGCCCGAATCGGCAGACTGGTACAACGCCGGATACCTGTTGCTGTGGGGCTCCAATGTGCCCCAGACTCGTACGCCCGATGCTCATTTCTATACCGAAGTACGTTACAAGGGCACGAAAA
>DAHVSI010000246.1 GCA_027324645.1 Castellaniella sp.
GGGGTCGGACAGATTCAAGAAGGCCAACGCACTTTCCATCAGGATAGCCAAAGCCATGACCACACTGGCATAAACAATCAGTGGCGGCATGGCATTAGGCAAAATTTCCCGAAAAATGATGTGGCTATCTCCCAGACCAATCGTGCGGCAACCCTGCACAAACTCCCGACTGCGTAGCGACAAGAACTCTGCTCGCGTCAGACGCGCAGGCGCCGGCCAGGAAACCAGGCCAATTGCCAGGGTCACAGTCATGAGGTTGGACCCGAACACAGCTACCAATACCAGCAACAACAGGAAGCTGGGAACCGTTTGAAAAGCCTCGGTAATGCGCATGAGGACGTCATCGACCCAGCCGCCGTAAAAGCCGGCCAGGGCCCCAATGATGGTGCCCACCACAATGGCTACAAACGTGGCCACCACACCAATCAGCAGGGAAATGCGTGCTCCATGAAAAATTTGTGCGGCAATGTCACGGCCGGAGGAGTCCGTACCAAGCCAGAATTGCGGCTGATCCCATGGCCACACAAGTGGCCTTCCAGCCAGGCTCAGCGGATCACGAGGAAAAAAATAATCGGCTGAAAGCGCAACAAACAGTACGGCAACCAATAGCACCAGCCCAATGACTGCTGCCGGATTGCGTAGGTAGGTACGTAAGAACCGCATGGTTACGCGCCCTCCGATGCAATTCTTGGGTCAAGCTTGGCATAGGCCAGGTCGACAATGAAGTTAATGATAATGACCAGGATGGCCGATACAAACACAATGCCCAACAGCATATTCAGATCCCGCTGAACCACCGACTCATAGGCCAGACGCCCCAGACCGGGCAGTGCAAAGACGCTTTCAACCACTACCGAGCCACCCAGCATGGTGCCGGCCTGCAAGCCAATGAGCGTGACCATGGGCAACAGCGCGTTTCGCAATACATGGCGCATGACCACACCGTATTCCCCCAGCCCTTTTGCCCGCGCCGTACGCACGAAATCCAGCGTCAGGACTTCGAGCATCGAGGCACGCATGATACGCAGATAAATGGCCAGAAAAGCCAGCCCCAGTGTCAGGGTGGGCAAAATCAGGTACCGGGCCACATCAGCCAGATACGCCCATCCGGACACATCGGCACCAATGGTGCCAAAGCCGCCCGAAGGCAGCCAGGCCAGGCGCACCGAGAAAAACACGATACTCATCAGGCCCAGCCAGAAGGATGGCGTGGCATACCACACCAGCCCCAGCGTGGATATGAGCGTATCGGGCCAGCGGTTGACCTGCCGTGCAGCAATAACCCCCAACACCATGCCCACTGCAAAAGCAAATGACAGTGCTGACAGCATCAACAGCAACGTAGCTGGCAGTCGCTCCATGATCACGTCAAGCACAGGTTTGCTATAGATAGCCGAATGCCCAAAGTCAAAACTCAGAAGCCGCCACAGGTAGTTGCCCAGCTGCACTGGAATGGATTGATCCAGACCATAGAATTCGCGCATTTGCTGAATCATGGCAGGGTCCCCGCCGCCCATTTGTGCCACCATGGCATCCACCGTGTCACCCGGCGCCAACTGGAGCAATAAAAACAGCCCAATCAGAATAATGAACAGCGTGGGAATACTTAACACTAACCGCTTGGCGGCCAAAACCAGGATCTGCATTATCCATCAATCCACAAATCGGCCCAGTGGCTGGATGGCCAGCGGGGGTTGTTGTGATCGTTGTGCAGCTCTTTGCTGGTGACGGAAATGAACTCGCGTTCAATGGCCATCCACAGCGGAAGCTCTTCGTTAATCTTGCGGGACAGACTGACGTACAGTTCGCGGCGTTTTTCCGGATCAATCTCGAACGCAGCGGCATCGATGAGCTCATCCACTTCGTCAGATTGCCAGCCAAACTGGTTGGTCCACGGCGCGCCCTTGGGACTGCCGGAGCGATACCATACCGTCGTGGAAACTGCCGGGTCACCACGGTACTGGTGCCAGCCGGTGGCCAAGTCAAAGTCCCACTTGTTATAGACGTTGTCCAGAAAGCCGGAGGCATCGTAGCGAATAATTTCAACGTCAATGCCCACATCCTGCAAAGACTGCTGCATGAAGGTTGACCACAGCGTGATGTCCTCGCCCCACGGCGCCGGCACCAGCTTGAGCTTGAACCGCTTGCCGTCCTTGCCGCGCTCATATCCTGCTTCATCCAGCAGCGCTTCGGCTTTTTTGGGATCAAAGGGATATTGCGGTGTATCGTCGCTGTAGAAATTGGTGGCTGACGAAGGAATCGGGCCGGTTGCAGGCTTGCCGAATCCATATAAAAAGTTTTCGCAGAAAAACTCAATATCCATGGAGCGGACAATGGCCTCGCGGACACGGTGGTCCGCCAGCTCTTCACGGCGGAAGTTGAACTCAATCGTGTTCATGGGCACGTTGGCATCACTGCCCTTGCCTGATACCGTCAATCGGTCATCGCTTTTGAGCCTGTCCATATCGGCCAGTGCCAGGCTGGAATATGGCGTAAGCTGCACATCGCCGGACTCAACGGCAGCGGCCGCTGCAGCCTGGTCGGTAATGATCCGCCATACGATCTTGTCAATATACGGCTTGTCCTCGGCCCAGTAATCCGGATTCTTGACCGCAATCACGTAGCGGCCGCGCTCATAGCTGTCAAACTTGAAGGGACCGGTGCCAATGGGCGCATTATTGGCCGGGTTTTCAAGCACATTGGTATCTTCGTATACGTGTTTGGGTGCTACATAACCCAAATCGGCCAGTGCCCGCAGCAGCAGGTCCATGGGCATTGGGCGGGAATACTGGAAAACAGCCGTGTGATCATCGGGCGTTTCGACTTCCTCAAGGTACAGCTGCAGTGTGGTGCTGTAGTTCAGGTGCTTTTTCCACATTTCCATGGCGGTATACGCCACGTCCGCTGAGGTGAACGGCTTGCCATCATGCCAGTTGACCCCTTCACGCAGCTTAAAGGTAATGGTCTTGCCGTCATCGGACGACTCCCACGACGTGGCAAGCATAGGGTCGGGGTCCCCGTCTCCATCCAGATCAACCAGCGGTTCCATGATTTTGGCGCCGATTAAATACACGTCAGCCGAAGCGCGCAGAGCCGGGTTAAGAATGCGCTGCTCGGCGTTTAGGTGGACGGTAACCGTACCACCCCGCTTGGGCGTGGCATCGCCATGCGTGTCCGGGTTTTTTTGTGCCCAGATCATGCCGGGATAGACGCTGGTGAGCGCCACTGCCGTACTGGTTAGAAGAAAGCTGCGGCGGGAATAAGACATGTCCGTCTCCAATAACTATTATTTGAGTGCTGCAATGAGTAAAACAACGTTGAAAATCAGATTTCGGCCCGGTCAAGGCGCCGGTAATGCAACAGCATCCACGGCGCGACACGGGCAACCAAGCCATGCATGGGCAAGGGCCTGGGCTTGCTGAAAGGCAAAGCCAATTCATTTTCCGGGGTGCCCTGCACGGCTTTTGCAAACTCTTTGCCAATGGCCACAGCCAACCCTACTGCGCGCCCGTTGCAACCCGCCCACGTCCAGGCATTGGGCCCCAACTGGTGAAAACGCGGAAGGAAGTCGGCCGTCATCCCCACATTGCCATTCCATACATAATCGAATTCAACCGAATCGATTTGAGGCCACAACCTTTTAACGCGATCCCCCACATAGCGCTTGAGCCGTTCGTCTGCGTTAAAGGTCATGAGCAGATTGCCGCCAGTGATGAGGCGGTTGCGGGCATCAAAGCGGGCAAAATACAGCTCGCCGTGCGTGTCGGACACAGCTTGTCGGCCTGGAATGACTTGCTCGCGTATAGATTGGGATAGGGGCTTGGTGGCCATCTGCCACGAAACGGCCGGCACAATCTGCCGCGCCACCTTGGGCGCCAGGTCGGCCGAGAAATGGCTGGTGTAGGCGTTGGTAGCCAATATCAATGACCGTGCCTGCAATTGACCGTTGGCGGTATGCACAACCCAGTAGTCACCCTGTCGCTCGAAGCGTTGCACAGGGCTGTGGGTATACAGTGTTGCGCCGTTTTGAATACACGTTTTGGCCAGACCACGGGCCAGCGCCAGTGGGTTGATATGCCCACCCGTGCGATTCCAGAATCCACCATACCAGGCTTGGGACCCGGTCATGGCCTGGGTGGCAGCCTGATCCAGCAGTTCAACATCGGCGCCCCTTGCGCTCCATTGCTTGAAACGCCGTTCGGCGATTTTGATGCGCCCGGGAGAATGAACAGGCTGTACCCAGCCGGTCTGTTCTGCTTCTGCGTCGATATTGTGTTCGCGGACTACATCGAACAAGATGGATGCGCAATCGCGAATAAGGTGTACAAGGCGTTCGCCCGCCTCGCCGTATGCGGATTCGATGTCGTCGGGATCGGGGCGGGAAAGTGTAGGAATGACCTGGCCATTATTACGACCCGAGCCGCCCCAACCCGGTTCTGCTGCTTCCAGCACTGCAACGTCAATGCCCGCCTGACGCAGGTGTAACGCGGTGGACAACCCGGTAAAACCGCCGCCTACTACCACATCATCAGCTTTTGCTGACCCCTGAAGCGACGGACACTCTGGGCCTTGCGGCGTTACCGCAGCCCAAATTGACGGGATCGAGTCAGCACCGTTCCCGGCAGGCTTGGAAGACATCAGAACTCCTTGCGACAAACATGCAGTATATAACTATTTAAAGGTATGAACAGCGGATTTATACGAAATTGGCATATAAAAATAAGGCAATTCAATCAAGTTGATTCTGGTCAAAAAACCTACTGGCAGTAGTCCATGGGTAATGCCGTTGTGTACTTCAGCTCTTCCATTGAAAAGCTGGAAGACACGTCATAGAGCCGGGCGGTCTTGATCAGTTTTTTATAGATGCGATCATAGCCCTCGATGTCAGGGGCCACCACCTTAAGTAAATAATCAATATCGCCACTCATGCGGTAGAACTCAACCACCTCGGGCAGGTCCCGCACCCCAGCAGAGAACTCTTCCAGCCACGCTTCGTCATGGCGACTGGTCTTGACCGCAACAAACACGGTAACGCCCACGCCCAGTTTTTTACGATTAAGCAAACAAACCTGCCGCTCGATCGTGCCATCTTGTGTGAGCTTCTGTATACGCTTCCAGCAAGCGGTAGACGAAAGGCTCACACGTTCCGCAATCTCATTCACGGGCAACGTCGCGTCTTCCTGTAATAAAGCAAGAATCTCCTGATCCCTTTTATCAATGACAGCCATATACGTTGTCTCCGCCTTTTATATAGATTTGCTAGGCCACGGCATTGGTTGGCTGCAAGCCTGCTTCGGCAGCATGCATGGCTGCAAAGCCCTGCTCCAGGTCCTGGATCAGGTCGTCGGGGTCTTCAAGGCCAACATGCACCCGGATGCCCGGCCCTTTAACATTCCAGTGGCGCGTTGTGCGCTGTGTTGGCGTAAAAGGCAGTGCCAGGCTTTCGTAGCCGCCCCAGGAGAGCCCCAATCCAAAAAGTTGAAGCTGGTCGATAAAAGCAGTCAATGCCAGGTCAGATACCGGATGCAACGCTATGGAAAACAAGCCACACGCACCTAGAAAGTCACGCTTCCAAAGCTCGTGCCCCGGATGACTGGGTAACGCAGGATGCATGACCCGGTCGACCTCAGGACGATTTTCAAGCCACTGCGCGACCTTTAAGCCCGACTCCCAGTGTTGCTTTAACCGGACGCCCATCGTGCGCAAGCCGCGCATGGCAAGGTAGGCGTCGTCGGCGCTGCAAATTTGCCCTAAGTCCTGAGACGTTTGCCGTACCTGGTCCCAGGTTGCTTCGTTGCACGTGGCCACACCCAGTGTGGCATCAGAGTGCCCCACTATATATTTGGTTGCTGACTGAATAGAAACATCTACACCATGCTCAAACGCCCGGAAGAACAAAGGCGTGGACCATGTTGCGTCCATGACGACTTTGGCACCATGTGCATGGGCGATTTTGGCAATGGCCGGAATATCCTGAATTTCCAGCGTTTCAGAGCCTGGTGATTCAACGTACACAATGCGCGTATTAGGCTGCAACAGGGACTCGATCT